>NZ_QQWW01000010.1:0-135282 GCF_003950435.1 Sphingomonas sp. ABOLG | reverse complement strand
GGAAGAGGAGAAGATAAGGGAGGAAAGAGCAATGGAGGGAAAATAAGAGAAGAAGGGAGGGGAAAAGGAAAGGGGAGAAGGAGGAAGACGAGAGAGGGGAGAAAGGGACGGAAAAGGGAGGGAGAAAAGGAAGGTAGCAAGAGGGGGAAAGTAGAGGGGGGAACTGCACGCCGGCCCTTCCCTTATCGGCCGGTCTGCTTCTGCGCAGCCGGATCGACCGACGGCGCGCCGCTTGCCGGCGTCGCGGCATTGGCGATGTCACCGGTTTCGCCGCGCACGTCGGTGGCGACCGCGTCGACCGCATTGGCCGCTTCCGGCGCAGCGCCGCCGGCGCCCTCGACCGCATTGCCGCCGTCGGTGGCCGGTGCCTCGCCCGCCGCCGGTGCTGCCGGCAGCGGCAGGTTCGAGCCCTGCTGGTTCATGTACAGGATCAGATTGGCGCGATCCTGCGGGTTCGACAGGCCGGCAAAGGTCATCTTGGTGCCCGGCGCGAACTTACGCGGGCTGGTGAGCCACGCGTTCATCTTGTCGAAGTCCCAGTTGCCGCCGACCTTCTTCAGCGCATCGGTGAAGGCAAAGCCGCCGCGGCCATGCGCGACCGGATCGCCCATGATGGCGTACAGGTTCGGCCCGATGCCGTTGGCGCCACCCTGGTTGATGGTGTGGCAGGCAGCGCACTTCTTGAAAACGTCGGCGCCCTTGGCGGCATCCGCGCTCGCCAGCAGGGTCGCGATCGGAACCTCGGCCGCGCCGCCGCCGCCAGCCTCCTCGGCTGCTTCGATCGGGTAGCCCTGCTTCTCCACTTCGCCCGAATGGAAGATCATGCCACCGGCGATCGACAGCCCCAGCGCGGCGCCACAGGCAGCAAGAACCCAGCCTGCAATCGTGTTGGTGCGATCATCCATTGTCTAAGGTCACCCCTCCAAAGTCGTGCGTCCATAGAAAAGCCCTTGGCGAACGGCAAGCGCTTGAGACGAACAAGATCGTCGCTTAGCGGTCAGAACGATGGAAAACTTCGCAGCGCCAGCCCGTCCGATCGTCGCCAGCATGATCGCGGCCGCCGAAAACGCGCCCGAACGAACGGTGGCTTTTCAGGGAGCTCCGGGCGCAAACAGCCATGTCGCGGTGCGCGAAGCCTTTCCCGACGCGCTGCCGCTGCCGTGCTTTTCGTTCGAGGATGCGATCGACGCGGTGAAGCGCGGGATCGCCGATCGCGCGATGATCCCGATCGAGAATTCGCTGCACGGGCGCGTCGCGGACATCCACTTCCTGCTGCCCGAATCCGGGCTGGTCATCACGGGCGAGCATTTCCTGCCGATTCGCCACGCGCTGATGGGGGTGGGCGAGCGGGCCGATGTGCGCGAGGCGATGAGCCATCCGCAGGCGCTGGGGCAATGCCGCCACTGGCTGAAGGCGCATGATATCCGCCCCGTGGCCTATCCGGATACGGCGGGCGCCGCCGCCGAGGTGGCGGAGCGCAACGTGCCGTCGATCGCCGCGCTCGCCCCGCCCGCGGCCGCCGACATCTACGGGCTGAACCTCTTCGCCACCGACATTGCCGACGCGGATCACAACATGACCCGTTTCGTGGTGCTGGCGCGTGGCGGCAAGCCGCCGGTCGGCGACGGGCCGTGGATGACGACGTTCATCTTCGAGGTGAAGAACGTGCCGGCCGCGCTGTACAAGGCGCTGGGCGGCTTTGCCACCAACGGCGTCAACATGACCAAGCTGGAAAGCTACCAGCGCGGCGGGACCTTTGCCGCGTCGGATTTCTACGCCGATGTGGAAGGGAAGCCCGGTGACCTGAACTTCGACCGCGCGATGGAGGAACTGGGCTTCCACACCAAATGGGTGCGCGTGCTGGGCACCTATCGGCAGGCGCGCAAGCGCGGCTGAGCCGGGCGGCTTGCGTCCTGCCGCGCCTGTCGTATCACAAGCAACGACATGGTGTGGGGGTTGATGATGCGGACGATATTGCTTGCTGGCGTAGCCTTCACTGTGGCGGCCAGCGCCGCTGCGCAGATGCCGGCCCCGCCGCGGCCGGCGAAGAAGCCGCATCAGGTCACCTCGCCCAATGGCACGCGGACCGACGAATATTACTGGCTGCGCGACGACACCCGGAAGAACCCGGAAATGCTCGCCTATCTGAACGCGGAAAACGGCTACACCGATGCCGCGCTCGCCTCGCTGAAGCCGCTGCAGGACCGGTTGTACCAGGAGACGGTCAGCCACATCAAACAGGACGACAGCAGCGTCCCCTACCGCAAGAACGGCTATTGGTATCAGACGCGGTTCGAGACCGGTGCCAATTATCCGATCATCGAGCGCCGCAAGGGCGAGAAGACGGCGCCGGCCGAGATCCTGTTCGACCAGCCGGCGATGGCGAAGGACCGCAGCTTCTTCGCGCTGAGCGACTGGCAGGTCAGCCCGGACAATCGCCTGGTCGCCTATGCCGAAGATACCGTCGGCCGCCGTCAGTACACGCTGAAGGTGAAGGACCTCGCCACCGGGCAATTGCTCAGCGACACGATCACCAACGCGGAGCCCAACATCGTCTGGGCCGGTGACAATCGCACGATCCTGTATGTCGCCAAGGATCCGACCACGCTGCGCGGCTACAAGGTGATGGCGCACGTCCTGGGCACGCCGGTGGCGCAGGACAGACTGCTCTACGAGGAGAAGGACGACACGTTCCAGATGGGCATCGGCCGCACCACGGACGATCGCTTCATCTGCGTCTTCGTCCAGTCGACCGTCAGCAACGAGCAGCGTTGCGCGCCCGCTGCGACCGCGCCGGCCAGCTTCCAGACGATCGCGCCTCGCAAGCGCGATCTGCGCTATTCGGCCGATCACATGGACGGCCGCTGGATCATCCGCACCAACCTCAATCACAAAAATTATACGCTGATGACGGTGGCGGACGATGCGGTCGCCGGCGGAACGGCGGCGTGGAAGGCGCTGACGCCGGCCAGCGACACCGTCTTCATCGAGAATTTCAAGCCGTTCGCCGGCTTCATCGCGATCGACCAGCGCGAGGGCGGCAACCGAATGATCCGCCTGCTCGATGCCGCGGGCACCTCGATCCCGGTCAAGGCGGACGAACCCGCCTATCGCATGACGCTGGACGTCAATGAGGAGCCGGACACGCCGTGGGTGCGCTACACCTACGGATCGCTCGTCACCCCGACGACCACCTATGAGGTGAATGCGAAGACGGGCGAGCGCCGCGTGCTGAAGGTAGCGCCCGTCCCCGGCTATGATCCGGCCAATTATGTCACCGAGCGGGTCTGGGCGACGGCGCAGGACGGCACCAAGATCCCGGTCAGCCTGGTCTACAAGAAGGGTGTGAAGCGCGACGGCACCGCCCCGCTCTTCCAATATGCCTATGGCAGCTACGGATCCTCGACCGATCCATCGGTCGACCCGGGCCGCATCGGCCTGCTCGATCGCGGTGTCGTCTATGCCATCGCGCACATCCGCGGCGGGCAGGAAATGGGCCGCCAATGGTATGACGACGGCCATCTGCTGAAGAAAAAGAACAGCTTCACCGACTTCATCGACGTGACGCGCCATCTCGTCGCGCAGAAATATGCCGCCAAGGACAGGGTCGCGGCGATGGGTGGTTCGGCCGGCGGCCTGCTGATGGGCGCGGTCGCGAACATGGCGCCCGAGGATTACAAGGTGATCGTCGCGCAGGTGCCGTTCGTTGATGTGGTGACGACGATGCTCGACGCGTCCATCCCCCTCACCACCTTCGAATATGATGAGTGGGGCAATCCGGCGCAGAAGCAATATTACGAGTATATGCTCAGCTACTCGCCCTATGATCAGGTGGCGGCGAAGAACTATCCGGCAATGTACGTCGGCACCGGCCTGTGGGACAGCCAGGTGCAATATTACGAGCCCGCCAAGTGGGTCGCGCGCCTGCGTGAGAAGAAGACCGACAGCAATCCGCTGCTGTTCCGCGTGAACATGGAGGCCGGCCACGGCGGCAAGTCCGGCCGCTTCGAACGCTACCGTCAGAATGCCGAATGGGGCGCCTTCGTCCTCCAGCAGCTCGGCGCTGCGGAGTAACCGCAAGCGTCTGGCCATCACCCCGGATTGTGCCGGGGTGATGGCCTGAGTTTATTCCGCCGCCGCCCAGCGCGTCAGCAGGGTATGCGCGATGGCATAGCTCGGCGGCGCCACGAAGGGTCCGTCGCCGGCAAGCGCAGCGCGCACCTCGTCACGCGTGAACCAGCCGGCCTTTTCCAGCTCGTTCTCGTCCAACGTGATGGCGTCATCATCGGCGATGCCGACGCAGGCGATCATCAGCTGCGAGGGGAACGGCCAGGGCTGGCTCGCGACATAGCGCACGCCGGAGACGCTGACGCCTGCCTCTTCCTGGATCTCGCGCGCCACCGCTTCCTCGATCGATTCGCCCGGTTCCAGGAAGCCCGCCAGCGCCGAGTAACGCCCCGCCGGCCAGCTCGGCTGGCGGCCCAGCAATGCGCGGCCGTCATGTTCGGCGATCATGATCACCACCGGGTCGACGCGCGGGAAATGCTCGGTCGCGCAATTGCCGCACTTGCGCCCCCAGCCGGCGCGGAAGGATTCGGTCAGTGTGCCGCAGTTCGCGCAGAAGCGATGCCGCGCGTTCCAGTCGAGCACCGAACGCGCCATGGCATAGGTCGCCGCCTCACCCGCCTCCAGCTGGTCCAGCGCGCGGAACAGCGCGGGCGAGCGGAGCGGTGGCGCTGGCACCCCTTCGGGCGCGGCGGCGAAGCGCGGCCGTCCCTCGTCGAAGCCGAGAAGCACGATATGGGCGTCGTCGGGCGCCTCGGTCACCATCGTCCAGCCGAGGCGGCCATCCTCGGTGATCTCCGGGTCGTAACCATCGAGCTTCAGCAGCCGCGCGCGCCAGTCGCCCATCGCGGCGGCGAATGCCTCGGCGTCGTTGCGATGGTCGGCGACTCGGCTCAGCGTGCCGCCGGTAAAGCCCGGCATTGCCTGTGCCCCGCTCACTTCGCGCGCATCCGCATCGTGTCGCGGGCAAGCGCCGCAGGGATGCTCTGCCGCAGGCCCCATTTCTCGGCCGGAAAATATTGCACCATCACCGTGCCGCGCATCTTTCGCGCCGGATCGACCCAGGCGATCGTGCCCGCCGCGCCGCCCCAGCCGTAGGTGCCCTTCGACGGACCACCGTTGGGTGCGTCCTCCAGATAGACCGATCCGCCAGCGCCAAAGCCCATCTTGGCCGACATGGCGCCGCCGGTGCCGCCGCCGATGCCACCAAAGGCAACGCCCGCCGGCAACAGGTTGGACATCGCCAGCGCCGCCGTCTCCTGCTTCATCACCTGCTTGCCGTCCAGCGTGCCGCCGTTGCTGAGCATGTGGAGGAAGCGGTCATAATCGCGCGCGCTCGATACCAGGCCCGCGCCGCCATAGGGAAAGCTCGGCGGCTGGAGGTAGACCGAGGTCGCACCCGGATCGATCGGGGTGCGATTGTCGCCAACGAACACGTAATTGGTCGACAACCGCCCCATCTCGCTCGCCGGCACGCTCCAATAGGTGGAGGTCATGCCGAGCGGATCGAGCAGCCGCGTCTGGACGAAGCGGTCGAACGGCATGCCGCTCGCCTTCTCGATCACCGCGCCCATCACGTCGAGGCCGATCGAATAGACCCATTTGGTGCCCGGCTCCGCGATCAGTGGCACGCTGGCGACGCGGTTCGCGAACTCCGCCAGCGTGGCGGGTCGCGTGGTGCGTGCCTTCGCCTCCAGCTGCGTGTTCACCTGCGCCGGCAGGATGCCCAGCCGCTCATATTCCTTCAGCAGCGGGCCCTTGGCCGAGATATTGTAGCCGAGGCCCGCCGTGTGGGTGAGGAGGTTGCGGATCAGGATCGGGTTCTTTGCCGGCACGCTGTCCAGCGACGTGTCGGGGCTGGTCAGCACCCGCATGTTGGCAAAGCCGGGAATGTATTTGCTGACCGGATCGTCTAGGCTGATCTTGCCGTCCTCCACCAGCAGCGTCGCGGCGATGCCGGTGATCGGCTTCGTCATCGAATAGATGCGCCACAGGCTGTCCGGGCCGGCGGCGGGCGCATTGGCGCCGTCCGCGATCTTCCCGGCTGAGACGAACTGCGTGGGGAAATCACCAATGCCGAACGCGCCGACGATGCCGGGCATCTTGTTCGATTGGACCAGGCCATCGAACAGCGCCTGCGTTTCGGTCAGCAGCGGATTGCCGCGCTGTGCGCCGGTTGCGGGTGCGGGTTGCGGGCTGGGCTGCGGGGCAGGCTGGGCTTGCCGGGCGGAGCCGACTCCCGCCGCCAGCGCCACTGCCGCCACTGTTCCGACCAGCCACTTGCCCCTCATCATTCCCTCCCTATCGCCGCCGCCGCTTTGGCGAACACCGTCGGCAATCCAGCGCCGGCGAGTTCATCCACCGGCCACCATTCGCCATCGGCCGACGCTGAATGCGCGTCCAGCCGCGCGACGGCAAGCGCGAGTTCCAACGTGAAGTGGGTGAATCCATGGGCGACACTTTGGTTCAGCATCAGCCAGTCGGCCGCTACGGGCGCACCGCTGAGCCCGGGCTGGCTGTCCTCCCACGGCCCGGTCGGCAGCGCGCGCATGCCGCCGAGCAGGCCCTTGGCCGGGCGGCGGACCAGCAGTACCTCGCGTGCGCCGTCGGCCTGCTCGCGCTCCAGCCAGTAGATCGTGCCGAACCGCGCCGGTCGCGGCTTCTTCGCCGGCTTCACCGGGTACGCTTCTTCTTCGCCCGCGGCATGCGCGGCGCAATCCCTCGCCAGCGGGCAGAGCAGGCACTTCGGGCGCGTGGGGGTGCAGATTGCCGAGCCGAGGTCCATCATGGCCTGCGCGAAATCGCCCGCGCGCCTGTCAGGCGTCACCGTATCCGCCGCGGCGCGCACGGCGGGCTTCCCGGCTGCCCGGAACAGCCGCGCCACCACCCGTTCGACATTGGCGTCCACCACGACCGCGCGGCGGCCAAAGGCGATCGCCGCCACCGCCGCCGCGGTATAATCGCCCAGCCCCGGCAGCGCGCGCAGCGCCTCCTCGGTATCGGGCAGCGCGCCGCCATGATCGGTCGCGATCGCGCGGGCCGCACGTACCAGGTTGCGGGCGCGGGCATAATAGCCGAGCCCTGCCCAGGCGGCCATCACCTCCGCCTCGTCGGCCGCGGCCAAGCTCGCCGCGTCGGGCCAGCGCGCCACCCACGCCTCGAATCGCGGACGCACCGTCGCCACCGTCGTCTGCTGCAGCATCACTTCGGACAGCCACACGCGATAAGGGTCGGGCCGCTCGCCCGGCGCCGCGCGCCACGGCAGCGTGCGGCGATGACGATCGTACCAATCGAGCAACTTGTCGGCGATCGAGCGCTTGGCGTCCACGTACCGGCTATGGCATGGGACGCGGGATGAGCAAGCGGGTCCGCGCCTCCGAAGCCGAACCGGCACGATCCAACCGTTCGCGCCAGGTTTCCGAACTGCTGCCCGCCGTCGGCGGCGCGGCGTTCCGTCGCTTCGGCTTCGTCCAGTCGTCGATCGTCACGCGGTGGCCGGAAATCGTCGGCGAGAAGCTGGCCGCGGCAAGCGCCCCCGAATCGATCAAATTCCCCGTCGGCAAGAAGCAGGACGGCACACTGACGCTGGTGGCGCGCAGCGCCCATGCGGTGATGATCCAGCACGTGACCCCCGAGATCATGGAGCGGGTGAACCTATTCTTCGGCTATCCCGCCGTTGCCAAGGTCGCGATCCGCCAGGGCGACGTGGCCGCCCGGCCGAAGCCGCGCGCGGTGCCCGAACCGCGGCCGGTGCCGGCGGAACTGGGCAACAGCCTGAAGACGATCGAAGATCCTGAATTGAAGGCCGTACTGGAGGCGCTTGCCGCTGGGATCGGCGCCACCAGTGGATTGCCCAGCATCAGATGAAGAAGCTTGCCCTGCTCGCCGCCATCGCCGTCACGGCGCCCCTGTCTGCCGCTACGCAGCGCCCCTGGGCCGATGTCGCCACCCCTGCACCGCAGGGAAGCTATGTCATCGGCAATCCCGCCGCGAAGGTGAAGCTGGTCGAATATGTCAGCTACACCTGCCCGCATTGCGGCCATTTCACCCGCGATTCGGCCAAGGTGCTGAAGGGGCAGATGATCGCATCCGGCTCCACCAGCGTGGAGATCCGCAGTTCGGTGCATGATCGCTACGATCTGGTCGCCGCGACGCTGGCGCGCTGTTCCGGCCCCCGGCTGTTCCCCAAGATGCACGAGATGCTGTTCGACCGGCAGGAGGAATGGCTGAACAAGGCGGTCGCCTTCGATCCGGTCGGCGGGCAGAATCCGGCTGGCAACAACCAGGGCGAAAAGATGCGCACGCTGGCCAAGGGCGCCGGGCTGATCGACATCGCCAAGGTCGCCGGCATGACCGATCCTGCGATCAACGCCTGTTTCAGCAACGAGGCGAACGTCAATGCGACGCTGAAGGTGGCGCAGGCGATGCAGGGCAAGATCAAGGGCACGCCGACCTTTGAACTGAACGGCAAGCTGATCGAGAACGCCGATTGGGCGGCGCTCGAACCGATGCTGCGCAAAGCGGGCGCCAAGTGACGCCCGACACCCGAACCATCTGTTCAACGGAGTAAAAGCATGAACCTGCGTCTTGCCGCCGCCGCCCCGATCATGGGTGCCGCGCTGGCGCTGCTCGCTGCCTGTGGCGACGGCAACACCACCAACACCGCCGCGCCCAATTCGATCGCCGCCGCGCCGGCGCCGGCCGGGCAGGACTGGACCCAGACGGTGTCGAAGACGGCGGACGGCGGCTATGTGATGGGCAATCCCAACGCGCCGCTGAAGCTGGTCGAATATGGTTCGCGTACCTGCCCGACCTGCGGCAATTTCGGCCGGACCGCGACTCGCCCGCTGGAAGACAATTACATCAAGAGCGGCAAGGTTTCGTACGAGTTCCGCGACTTCCTGGTCCATGCGCCGGACCTTGGCGTCGCGCTGCTCGGCCAGTGCGCCGGCCCGGCACCGTTCTTCGGCATGCTGGAGCAGATGTTCGTCGACCAGGACCAGTTCCTGTCCAAGCTGGAAAGCGTGCCGCAGGACTTCCAGCAGCGCCTGCAGAGCATGACGCCGGCGCAGCAGGCCGCGGCCTGGGTCGAGCATCTCGGCTATCTCGATTTCGTGAAGCAGCGCGGGCTGACCGAAGCGCAGGCGCGCCAGTGTCTGGCCGACACGAAGGGGATCGAAGATCTGGCCAAGGTTTCCGAAGTCGCCATGCGTGACAAGCAGGTCACCGGCACGCCGACCTTCTTCCTGAACGGCGAGAAGATCGACGGCGCGTCCTGGCCGCAGGTCGAGCAGGCGCTTAAGGCCGCCGGCGCTTAACCCATCATTCGCTCCCGCTGCCGCCCGCGGGGCGGCGGCGGGATCAGATGCGCGCCCAGGCGTCGATCTCGTCCGCCCGGCGCTCCGTGACGATCAGGTCGTGCGCGCGGCCATCCTTTACCGTCACCGACCCCGACCATTCGAAGGTCGCATTGCCGCTGAGCGTGACCATGCCGTCCGCCGAGGCGGAGGCGCGGACCAGCCCGCCGCGGTTGCGCACGGTGATCGGCTGGTCGAACGGCAGACGACCGGTCAGCCCCGCGACAAAGGTCGACGCGCCCATCGCGCTGCCGCAGGCGTTGGTGAGGCCGACGCCGCGTTCGAAGGTGCGGACGTAAACTTCTCGATCATTGCGCATGTGAACGAATGACACGTTCGCGCGGTTGGGGAGCCAGTCGGGCGCGGCCTCGCAGATCGCGCCGATACGGACCAGCTCCGCCTCGTCCACCTCGTCGACGAAGGCGATGAGGTGCGGATTGGGGATGGCGACCGCGGTGAACGCGAGCGTCGGGGACAGGCGCGCGATCGGGCGGTCGATGATCTGTTCCCCCTCGCCATGAAGCGGCCAATCCGCCACGGCGAGCGTCGCGGGGCCGGCGGTTTCGCGCACGGTATAGACGCCGGGCGCCAGATCGGCGTCGCGCGCGACCTCGGCCTCGCTGGTCTTCAGACGGACGGTCGCCGTATCCAGCCCAAGCGCTTCCAGCCCCGCACGCGCGACGCAGCGCAGGCCGTTGAGGCAGGTTTCGGGCTCCGACCCGTCAGCGTTGAAGATCCGCATGCCGAAGGCAGCCGCGCCGGCGCCGTCGGTCAGCAGGAGGATACCGTCGCCGCCGACCGGCCCCGCGCGATCGGCGAGCGCACGGGCGACATCCGCCCAGGCGGTGTCGGGGAGGTCCAGGCCACGCGCGTCGATCAACGCGAAATCGTTACCCGAGCCGTGGCATTTGATGATGTCGAAGCGCATGGCGGCGGCATATCGGCCGCCTGCTTCCGGTACGCAAGCAGCGGCGGGGACACACCGCAGGTGCCGGGCGCTGCGACTATGGCAGCCGATAATGATCGGCGAGGCGATCGAGCGCCATGGTGAGCACCAGCCGGCCCGAGCGCGCCGGCCAGCCGAGCGCCTTTTCGGCGACCGGCAGCCCCTCGCCTGCGCACACCACCCGCCACAGCACGTCGGAGAGGCCGCGTCCGACGCCGGCCATCGCCGCATCGAACCGCCCGCGCGCGGCGAGATGCGCGCTGGTCGGATCGAGCCCCGTCCCTGCCCCGCCATCGACGCGCGCGGACCAGCGCATGGTGACCGATGGCGCGATCGCAGCCCGCTCATAATCAGTGCGCAACCGCTCCCCCGCCTCCACCTGCCGCGCATCGACGAGGCCGCGCGCGCTGAGCCAGGACAGCGGCGATTCGGCGACATTGACGGTGACGCTTCGCCCGCCGCGGCGCCGCGCCAACAGCCGCCCGTCCGGCGCGATCCCGCGCTCCTCCAGCATCCGCATCGGCAATGTTCTCCTTGCGTTCCGCACAAGCTCCTGCCACGGGGCGGCGCCTGTAGGACAGCGGAGACGATCGGCGCACGCGCTATACGCCGGGAACGGCGTCAGGCGTGGCGGCGCAGCCGCAGCCAGGAACCCAGCGCCCACCAGGCGAGCGCCCACAGCGCGCCCGCGCTCCATCCGGCCAGCACGTCGCTGGGCCAGTGCACCCCCAGATAGACGCGGCTGAACCCGATCAGGCCGACCAGCGCGAGTGCCGCACCGAAGATGTACCGGCGCGCGGCGGCGCGCGGCACGATCTGCATCACCATCAGGGCAATGGTGAAATAGATGATCGCACTGTTCCCGGCATGACCGCTGGGGAAACTGGCGGAGGCGACCTCCACCAGATGATCGACCAGCGCGGGGCGATCGCGCCCGACGAGTTGCTTCCCCAGCGAAATCGCGAGCGACCCCGATATGGTGCCCCCCAGGACCAGCGCGGCGGTGAGATAATGGCGGCAGGTGAGAAGAAAGCCGACTGTCAGGATGACGATCAGCGTCAGCACGGTGCCGCCGCCCAGCGCGGTGATGTCGATCATCGCCGATTGCAGCCATGACGGGCCGATCGGGGTGGAAAGATCGCCCGATGTGCGCAGCGCCAGCATGATCGCATGGTCGAAATCGAACTGCGTGCCGCGCGCGATCGTCCCGCCGAGCAGCGCGACGATCAGCACCGCCCCCGCCAGCGCCGCAAGCGCGATAAAGGCATAGGGTGGATGGGTGATCCCCTGCGGCGCGGTCTGATCCGGCGTGGCGGGCGTGTCGGCAAGATGCGCGAGCGGGGATTCGGGAGCCATGCCGGGGGGTGTAGCAGGGAAAGGCGGGTGCGCAGTCCCCTTGTTAGGGGGGCGGGCGGCGGCGGGTCGTTGAGCCTTGGGCGGCGTGTTGCTATATTGGTATAGCAGGAGGCTCAGATGCTGGCAGTACGATTGCCCGACGAAACTGAACGGCGGCTCGAAGCGCTGGCGCGGCGGACTGGCCGAACCAAGACCTTCTATGCGCGCGAGGCGATCGAGGCGCACCTGGATGACCTCGAGGATTTCTACCTCGCCGAGGAGCGGATGAAGGATTTCCGTTCTGCCGACGCGATTCCGCTCGCTGCGCTGAAGGCCGAGCTTGGCCTGGACGATTGAGTTCGTTCCGGCCGCGGCAAAGGAACTCAAGGCGCTCGACCGGCAGGCCGCCCGGCGGATTGTCAAAACGCTGGAAGAGCAGATCGCGGCCGCCGACGATCCCCGCACGATCGGCAGCGCATTGGTTGGGGAGCACGCGGGCTACTGGCGGTGGCGGGTCGGTGACTATCGCGTGATCGCGCAGATCGAGGATGAGCGGGTGACGATCCTCGTCGTGCGGGTGGCGCATCGCCGGGAGGTTTATCGGTGAGGCGCGCAATCCAGCCTGCGGCGGTCGGGGCACTCTGCCAGATCTAATATATTCGCTGACACGGCGACGATCGGCGCGGGCTGGAGCGCGTCAATGCGCTGATCAAGGAATGCCAGCGTGACCCGTTTCGCGGCACCGGCAAGCCCGAGCCGCTCGGCGGCAACCTGACCGGCTGGTGGTCCCGCCGGATCAATCGCGAACATCGGCTGGTGTACCGGGTGAGCGGCAGTGGCGACGCGCAGACGCTGGAGATTGCGCAGTGCCGGTATCATTATTGAGAGATCGGGGTGTTCACCGCCTGTTGGATCTTCCAGTCGGCGTACGTCTGTTTAGACCCTTTGACCTTCCACTCGGTTCGTCCGTTTGAATTTCGATCTAGAATCACTGCGGCTGCTGCAGACGGGCTACTAAACGAATATGGCCTGACGAACGCCAGGAAGCCGTCGCCCACCGGTGTGAGGAACTTTTCTTCGATCAGCGACTGCTTCAGCACCGAATAAGTGGTGCCAACGTATCCGGTATCTGTGAGGCATCGGGAGCCCTCGAGAACGATGAACTCACCATCCTCTTCGACCGCCTCAGCGACCACGCCCGAGCGGTGCCGGATTTCAAACTTAATATCCTGCGCCGTTCTCTGCTCTGCCGGGGTGGATAATTCAGCCACCGCTCTTGGCTGAGGCTTCAGCATATCCAAACCGACGACCGGCAGAATGATCTGCAGGTTCAATAGGAACTGCTCCATGTTCGCCTGATCGGCCTCTGGGAGTCGGCGGCGGTGCTCGGTAGGAAAGGTGGCATTGTCGAGTTCGGCACGCTTCGCGGCAAGTGCCATTTGGATCAGCCTTGCTTCAAGATACTCGACGTGTCCCTTCGAAAGATCGTCATCGCTCGTGGTTACGGCAATCGCGGTTTGCCAGAATCCCCGCTGGGCGGCGCTTTGCTTAATTCGCTCGGCAACGCTGTTTGCTGATCCGATATAGGCACGAATAGCTCCGTCTTTTACAGGATCGGGACCAAAGAGAATGTAGACTCCCGTTCGATCCAGTTCTGGCCGCGCCGTAAGCGCCGCAAATGTGGCATCGGTGGCCACGAACGTAAGCCCCGTCCATCCATGGATGGTAGCCTTGCGCAATCCGACAGGGGTGCCATCAACCAAGAAGAGCTGGATCGTTCGACCAAAGACGCTAGCCAAACTCTTGCTCCCAACTTGCAACATTCAGATCGTAGCGCCCGGAACCGCTATGCTCAATCGAGTTCGTGTCCGCTTGAAGGCACTAAGAGTCCGCGATCAATTTTCTCAAGCAGGCTAGCGGAGCGACCGACAGGCGTGCCCCCCAAAACGATTGTACCCGCGGCTGGTGGGCCGCGGGTACGGGAGAAACGATCGCGCGTCGGCAGTGTCAATCGTGTTCGCGGTCACCGGCGCCCATGTAGAGTTCGCGGCCGGTTTCCTCGTAGACGTTGCTCATCTTTGCCATGCCGGCTTCCGCCTCTTCGGTGGCGATGAAGCCTTCGCTGCCCTGGTTCTGCAGCCGGGCGAAGTCGCGCACTTCCTGCGTGATCTTCATCGAGCAGAACTTCGGCCCGCACATCGAGCAGAAATGGGCGGTCTTGGCGCCTTCGGCGGGCAGCGTCTGATCGTGGTACTTTTCCGCCGTGTCGGGATCGAGGCTGAGGTTGAACTGGTCGCGCCAGCGGAATTCGAAGCGGGCGCGCGACAGGGCATCGTCGCGCATCTTGGCCGCGGGGTGCCCCTTGGCCAGATCGGCGGCGTGGGCGGCGAGCTTGTACGTCACCACGCCGACCTTCACGTCGTCACGATCGGGGAGGCCGAGATGCTCCTTGGGCGTGACGTAGCAAAGCATCGCCGTGCCATACCAACCGATCATCGCCGCACCGATGCCGCTGGTGATATGGTCATAACCCGGCGCGATATCGGTGGTCAGCGGCCCGAGCGTGTAGAAGGGTGCCTCACCGCACGCCTCCAGCTGCTTGTCCATATTCTCCTTGATCTTGTGCATCGGCACGTGGCCGGGCCCCTCGATCATCACCTGAACGTCCTGCGCCCAGGCGCGCTTGGTCAGTTCGCCCAGCGTGTAGAGTTCGGCGAACTGCGCCTCGTCATTGGCGTCGGCTATCGAGCCGGGGCGCAGGCCATCGCCCAGCGAATAGGCGATGTCATAGGCCTTCATGATCTCGGTGATCTCGTCGAAGCGCTCGTAGAGGAAGCTCTCCTTGTGGTGCGCGAGGCACCATTTCGCCATGATCGAGCCGCCGCGGCTGACGATGCCGGTGACGCGCTTGGCGGTGAGCGGCACGTACGGCAGGCGGACGCCGGCGTGGATGGTGAAATAGTCGACGCCCTGTTCGGCCTGCTCGATCAGCGTGTCGCGGAAGATCTCCCACGTCAGGTCCTCGGCGATGCCGCCGACCTTCTCCAGCGCCTGGTAGATCGGCACGGTGCCGATCGGGACGGGCGAGTTGCGGATGATCCATTCGCGCGTGTCGTGGATGTTGCGGCCGGTGCTGAGGTCCATCACCGTGTCGGCGCCCCAGCGGATCGCCCAGACGAGCTTGTCGACCTCGGTCGCGACGTTGCTGGCGACGGCGCTGTTGCCGATGTTGGCGTTGATCTTGACCAGGAAGTTGCGGCCGATCGCCATCGGCTCGGATTCGGGGTGGTTGATGTTGTTGGGGATGATCGCGCGGCCGCGGGCGACCTCGTCACGGACGAACTCGGGCGTGACGTAATCGGGGATGGCGGCGCCGAAGCTTTCGCCGTCGCGGGCGTATTCGCGCAGCATCTCGCGGCCGAGGTTTTCGCGCGTGGCGACATATTCCATCTCGGGCGTGATGATGCCGCGGCGGGCGTAGTGCATCTGGCTGACGTTCTGCCCCGGCTTGGCGCGCAGGGGGCGCTTCACGACATTGGGGAAGGGCTGGACGCCGCCGGAGCGGTCGGGGCCGAGCTGGCCGTTGTCCTCCGGGCGAATCTCGCGCGCGTCATACGCCTCGACGTCGCCGCGGGCCATGATCCACTCACGGCGCAGCTGCGGCAGGCCGGCGTTGATGTCGATGCGGACGTTCGGGTCGGTGTAGGGGCCCGACGTGTCATAGACGTTGAGCGGGGGTTCGCCGCAGCCCGGCTCCAGATCGATCGCGCGCATCGCGACCTGCACCTTCGGGTTTCCGGGGACCGCAACGTGGATCTTGCGGCTGCCGCGGATCGGGCCGGTGGTGACGCCGATGGCGCCGCGTGCTGCGATGGGGGAATCTACGTCGGCCATGTCTCACTCTCCAATAGCCGAAGAGCGAAAGACGGATTGCCGGTGGTGGCGCGCCGCTCCCTCCCTCCGCCGGTGTCAACCGGATCAGGTTCAGCGGGTCGGGGGCTCGTGCCCCCCTCTCAACCGCCGTCAGCGGTCCCCCGGGGATATAGCCGTTCTACGCGCCTGCGCCGGCGCGGTAAAGCCGGGCGCGATCGGTGCCGCGCCCGGAAGCAGGTCAATTGGCCGCGCTGGTCTTCACGTCGCCGTTCAGCCCGGCGGGGAAGAAGCCGCCCGACGAAACCGCGGCCTTGTTGAGGTAGAGCACGTTCAGCACCTGAGGCGCCGAGCGGCTGAAGGTGATGCCGTTGCCGTCCGCCGGCGTGATGTTCGCCGCGCCGTTCGTGCCGACCACGCCCTGGTCGAGATCGGCCCCGCCATCGAGCGAGTCGCGATAGTTGCTGAGCGTCACGGTCTGTGCGCGGATCGCGGGCCGTTCGTAGATCGCGGTGCGGATGAAGCCGGCGTGATAGGCCTGTGCACCGGCGATTCCCGTGAACGCCTCACGCGTCGCGTTGAGGTTGGCGAGCGCGACCAGCCCCTTGTAGGCGGTGACGATCACGTCCTGCAGGAAGAAGGCGCCGAGGAGGAAATTGTCCTCATTGGCATAAGGGTTGAACAGTTCCCCTGCGCCGACCGTGGTGGCATTGCGCGCCGCGGTGGTGAAGGCGCCGTCGGCAGCGCCGGAAATGTTGATCGCCGGCTGAGCAACCCCCTCCGCCGCGATCAGGGTGCGCAGCGCCACGACGCGGGCGCGGGCATCCTGGGCGATCTCGCGCGCGCAGGCGGCGATCACGGCATCGGTGAAGGGCACGGTCGACCCGCCGGTGACGGCGCCCGGCGTGCCGGTGCCGGTCAGCAGCGCCGCATCAAGGCCCGCCCCGGTGGTCGCATAGGAGAAATATTGCGCCTGGAGATATTCGAGCTGCAGCGCGAAGTTTAGCGCGGCGCGATCGGCGTTGCTGGTCGACGTCGGGGTCGGCGTCGGGCTGGGCGACGGATTGGGCGCGGGGCCGTTGTCGTCGTCGTCATCGCCGCCGCAGGCAGACAGCAGCGCAAGGCCCCCGGCGGCGATCGAGGCGCCCCCGGCAAGCTGGAGGAAACGGCGGCGTTCGGCGCGGCGCGCGGCGGCAGCGTCGAGCATCGGGGGAATGGTGTCCTGATCGGTCATGGCGATGGGATCCTGGAATCGAATACAGACGGGCGCGGCGCGCGCGGCCTCAGCCGGCGGTCGGCGAGGCCGAGGGCGTCGGGGTCGGAGTCGGAGTCGGAGTCGGGGTCGGCGCGGCCGTCGTCTTGATCGTGCCGTTCAGCCCGGCCGGGAAGAACCCGCCGGTGGAGATCGACGTGGCGGCGTTGAGATACAGGATGTTGAGCACCTGCGACGGGGTGCGCACAAACACCTGCCCCTTGCCGTTGAGCGGCGCCACATTGGCGACCGTCGCGCCCGAGGCGTTGGTGGTCGGGCGGACCCCCTGGTCGAAATCGCTGGTCGTGCCGTCGAGCGTATCGCGATAATTGGAGATCGCCTCCGTCGCGTCGATCAGCGACGGCAGCGTCAGCCCGCGACGATAGAGGGCGAGGCGCACGGTGGCGGCATGTTCCGCCTCCACCTGCAGGATGCCGGCCACTGCCTCCGCCGTGGTCGGGGTGCCGAGGAAGCCGAGCACGCCGGCATAAGCGGTGACGCTGACGTCCTTCAGCATGTAGAGGCCGAGCAGGAAATCATTGTCGGTGCCATAGGGATCGAAGCCTGCCCCGGCGCCGACGAGGCCGGCCGCGCGCGCGAGCGTGCTGAACGCGCTGGTCGCCCCGGTGCCAAGGTCGATCGCCGGCTGCGCGACGGCATAGACCGTGCTGGCCTGCGCGCGCAGGAACTTCACATGCGCCAGCGCATCGGCAGCCATTTCCTGCGCGATGGAGCCGAGCGCGGGATCGGCAAAGGTCTTCTGCCGGCCGCCGTTCGCAGCGCCCGCCGTGCCGGTGCCCGAGGTATCGGCCGCCACCAGCGTCTTGCCGGTGGTGGCGACGGACAGGAAATTGGCCTGCAGATATTCGAGGTTCAGCGCAAAGTTGATCGGATCGACCTCTCCCAGCGACTGGGCGCTCGCCTTAGTGCCGAGCGCCAGCGCGCCCGCCCCGACCGCAGCGGCGCCGGCCACGGCAGTGAAGAAACCGCGGCGGTGCACCCCCGCAGCGCCGGACGCCTGCGGCGCCTCAATCAACGGATCGGTCTGCGACATCGCGGCTTCCTTCTTCCTGTGCGCGCGCACCGGCAGGCGCGTCACCGCCGGTGCGTAACTTCGTTCGCTGTCGGGTTCCTGAACGGATCGACAGCTTATCCTGTATCGCTAGCGGGAAACGCGGCGGAGGGGAATGACTTACGCATCGACCGGGCGCGTCCGCGCGCCCGCTACGGCTGGCCAGATGGCGCGATCAGGCGTCGGCCCAGCGGCGCAGCAGGTTGTGATAGACGCCGGTCAGCTGAATCACTGCCGGATCGCCCTGCCCCCGGTCGGCGCCGATCGTCTGCACCGCGCGGTCGAGATCGAACAGGATCCGCCGGTCGCCATCGTCGCGCACCATGGATTGCAGCCAGAAGAAGGACGCGACCCGCGTGCCGCGCGTGACCGGCGTCACGTGATGGAGGCTGGACGAGGGATAGACCACCGCATGGCCGGCGGGCAGCTTCACCCGCTGCACCCCGAACAGATCCTCGATCACCAGCTCGCCGCCGTCATAGTCGGCCGGATCCGCCAGGAAGAGGGTGCAGGAGATGTCGGCGCGGATGCGGAAATCGGTGCCGCGCTGGATACGGATCGCATTGTCGACATGCGTGCCGAACGTCTGGCCAATGCCGTAGCGGTTGAACAGCGGCGGAAATACCTTCAGCGGCAGCGTCGCCGCGAAGAACAAGGGCGAGCGGCCGAGCGCGTCGAGCACCATCTGCCCCGCCTCGCGCGCCGCCGCGCTGTCCTCGGGCAATTGCTCGTTGCGCTTGGCCAGCGCCGACTGATGGCCTGACGTCACATTGCCATCGACCCATTGCGCGGCGTCGATGATGCCGCGCAGCCGCGCGACCGCGGCGGCATCGAGCAGGTCGGGGATCGCGATCAGCATGGCGTGGCGTTCATCCTTGGCGGTCGGCGGGCGGAGGAAGGACGCGCCCTCCCCCCGCCCGCGCGATCAATAGCGGTAGGCGACGGTCAGCACCGCCGAGCGCGCGTCGCCCGGCGTCGCCCAGCCATTGTTGCGGATCCGCGTGAAATACAGTTCGTCACCAATGTTCTTCACGTTCAGCTGCGCGGTCAGCCTGGGCGAGATGTCATAGGCCAGATAGCCGTTGTGCACCCAATAATCGTCCGAGCGATAGATCGTCGGCGCGGTCGCGGTCGGCAGGTTGAACGCGAACGTCCCCTGATAGGTGACGCCATAGCCGATCGTCAGCCCGAACGGCAGGCGATAGGTGGTGAACAGGCTGCCCGAATGATCGGGCGTGTTCTGCAGCGGCGCACCGCGCGCAGGGTCGGGATTGGCGGGCGTGTTGCCACATGCCGCGCCGGGATTGGCAAGGCAGTAATCGGACACCGACTGGAGCAGCTTGGGCTTCAGATAGGTGTAATTGGCGGTGATATCCCAGGCGGGCGTGATCTTGCCGGTCGCACCGAGCGCGATACCATCGACGCGTGAGCGGCCGTCCAGCGCCTGATCGGGTACGGTCGGATCGTTGGAGGCGACACGATATTTGTCGCGTTCGTTGCGGAACGCCGCCGCGGTCAGCAGCAGCCGGCCGCCGAACAGCTCCGCCTTGGCACCGATCTCGTAATTCTTGGCGGTTTCGGGATCGACGTTGCAGGTCGCGATGGTGCAGGCGCCGTTCACGGCGTTCTGCGACGGCGTCATCGCATTGCCATAAGCGGCGTAAAGGCTGACCGCCTCGACCGGCTTGTACACCAGCCCGACGCGATAGGAGAACAAGGTCGCATTGTTGGTGAGGCGCGGGCCGGGAATGATCGGCCCTTGCGGTGTCGTCGCCGTTGCGCCGGTGTTCGCGGCCAGCGCGTCGGTCTGGTAATTGCCGCGATTGTCCTCCAGCCGCAGCCCGCCGTTCAGCTCGACCTTGCCGAGCTTCATCGTGTCGAAGAGGTAGACCGCCCAGTTGCTGAGCTCACCCCGCTGGCGGCCCGATTCCAGCCGATTGATCGGACCGGTATAGACGTTGCTGCCGTATACGCGGCCGGCGGGACCGGGCGCCACGACATTGGGATCGGTGTAGTTGATCAGCGGGAAGGAGGCATAGGCCGCGGTGCCGTTCGGATTGCGGTACACGTTGCCGGTCGACAGCGTGAACTCCTCCCAGCTGTACGATCCGCCGAGCACCAGCGTATGTTCGATCGCGCCGGTGCTGACCGTCGCGCGCAGATCGAGCTGGTCATACATCAACAGGTTGGTGACATCGCGGTAATTGCCGCGCGGGCCGCCGATCAGATAATAGCCGACGGGTGTCGTCGTCGGGCAGGCCGCGCCGGTCGGCTGGACGTTGCCCGGCAGGCAATAGGTGCCCTGCGGCGGGCCGACGATCGAGAGCTGCTGCACATTCTGCCACCGCGCGAGGTTGCGCAGCGAGACCCGGTCGCTGAATTCATGTTCGAAGATCAGCGTCGCACGGTCGATCGTGATGTCCTGCGTATCGACGTTGCGATAGCCGAAATAGTCGCTGCGATCGACGCCGGGCAAAGGCCCGTTGTTGAAGGCGTTCTTGTAATAAGGGACGCCATATTGCGGGATATTGTCGTCTTCCTCGTGGAAGTAATGCACCGTCAGCCGCGTCGGCCCGCCTAGGCCGAGCGTGGCGGACGGCGCGATGCCCCAGCGCTTGTTATATTCGACATCGCGGCCGGGCACGTCATTGCGATGTGCCATGGCGTTCAACCGCAACGCCAGCGTGTCGGTGGCGCGCACGTTCGCGTCGATCGTGGTGCGGTAATAATCGTCGGTGCCGATCCCGCCATCGACGCGGATCGCGGTCTCCGCCTGCGGCAGCTTCGTGACGAGGTTGATCGAGCCGCCGACCGAACCGGCGCCCGAATAGACCGAATTGGCGCCGTTCACGACCTCCACCTGTTCGATCACGAACGGGTCGCCGCGGGTATATTGCCCGCTGTCGCGCACGTTATCGACGGTGATGTCGCTCGACGCCGAATAGCCGCGCAGCGTGATCTGGTCGGACGGCGCCACGCCGCCTTCCGCCGCGCCAAAGGTGATCCCCGGCACGGTCGACAGCACGTCGCGCAGCGTGAGCAGGTTCTGCTCCTCGATCGTCTTGTTGGTGAGGATGGTGACCGTCTGCGGCGTGTCGCGCACCGGGCGCGTCGCCTTGGCGCTGGCCTGTTCGGAGGTCACCTGCTGCCCGGTGACGATGATGTCGTCGCGGCGGCGATCCTCGGTCGTCACCTGCTGCGGCGCGGGCGTGCCTGCGCCTGGTGCTGCCGTGCCCGCTGCCGCCTGCGCCGGCGCGCTGGCAATGAAGCCGACCGCTGCCAGTGCGAGGAATGACGGCGCCCCCGACGAACCCACCCGTTCCATCATCTCTCATGCCCCCCTGAACTGTATCAAATTGTGTCCGGGCAGCTATTGAGAGTCGTTCGCACTGTCAACGATAATGCGACTGATTATTACTTATTGTCCGCTTCCGACAGGATCCAGCTCCGCAGCGCGCTCGCTAGGTTGGGGGGGGCGTCGGCCGCGATGCGCAACGCATCGACCTGCGCCACGAGTGCCGACAAGGGCAACGCGCGGCGGACGGCGGCGCGCTCCAGCGCCTGCCAGAACATCGGTTCGAGGCTAATCGACGTGGCGTGGCCGGCGATGGTGATCGATCGCTTGACCGGGCCCGCGAAGCCCCCTGCCGGCGCGTTGATATTGGTCATGGCTGGATTGCATCGTGCGCGGGCAGGTGCTCGGGGCGGAGGGGCATCGCACGACCGTACAGCGAGGCGGCGGCGCAGCCTAGCCGCGCCGCCGCCGGGAACGCCGCGCTATTCGAGGTCCGCTTCGCTGACGACGATCGGGTTGGCGTCGGAATTGCGCGACAGCGCCGACAGCGCAGCGTCGCTCACCTGGTCGATGAAGCGATTGAGCATTTCCACCCCGTCGCCATCGGGCCGGTCGCCGCTCAGCGCCTCGAGCAGGTCATATTGCACGGCGAACTCGTAATCGTCGCCGTCGACCTCCGCGGTGAATTCCACCAGTTCGGCATCGATGTTGTCGAGAATGCTGTTGTTGTCGATTTCAATCTGGCCTTGCGCCATCCTAGTCCATCCTTCCGTGGGTCGATGTCCATGTCCGTTGCGGGCACGCGGTCAGGCCGGCAGCACCCGCACCAGATCGCCGATGCCATCCCCTTCGAACCTGTCCAGCGGCATTTCGGGGATCAGCCACACCGGACGCTCCAGCTTCAGCACCGCGTCGGCGCGCATTGCTGGGTCGAGATCCTGCCAGGCACGCACCGCCGTCTCGAGGCTGGTGACTTCGGGCACCGCCGCGTCGCCGCGCGGCACATTTTCCAGCGAGGCGCTCATCTTCCAGTCGATCGGCGGGGGTGTCGCCTCGCCCCAGGTTGCTTCGGCCATTCCAGTCTCCGGCTCGCTGCGGTTTCTTTCCAATTGCCTTATCGCCGGAGACGGCGGCACGGTTCCCGCGCGGTCGCACTGGAGATGGCAACGCGCATCGACTAGGGCGCGATCGAAACCGCCCGGCAGGCGTTGACGGCCAGGCGCGCAAGAGAGGATCGATCATGACGCGGCATCTTCCCTGGATCGCGCTGGCCATCGTCGGTGCCGTCAGCCTGGGCGTGGTCGCCACCGTCCGGGGCGAGCCGATCAACGCGCTGTGGATCGTCGCGGCGGCGATATCGGTCTATCTCATCGCTTATCGTTATTATGCGCTGTTCATTGCGCGCGCGGTGGTCGGGATCGACCCGTCGCGCCCGACCCCGGCGGAGCGGCGCGCCGACGGGCTGGATTTCATCCCCACCGACCGGCGTGTCCTGTTCGGCCATCATTTCGCGGCCATCGCCGGCGCAGGGCCATTGGTCGGCCCGGTGCTGGCGGCGCAGATGGGCTATCTGCCCGGCACCTTGTGGATCCTCGCTGGCGTGGTGATTGCCGGGGCGGTGCAGGATTTCATGATCCTGTTCATCTCCATGCGGCGCGACGGCCGCTCGCTTGGCGAACTGGTGCGTATGGAGATGGGCGCGATTCCGGGCACGATCGCGCTGATCGGCGCCTTCATGATCATGGTCATCATCCTTGCCGTGCTGGCATTGATCGTGGTGCGCGCGCTGGCCGAAAGCCCCTGGGGGCTGTTCACCGTGGTCGCCACCGTGCCGCTCGCCATGCTGATGGGCGCCTATACCCGCTGGATCCGCCCCGGCGCGATCGGCGAGGTATCGGTGATCGGCCTCGTCGGGCTGATCGCGGCGATCATCCTGGGCCAGTCGGTCGCGGAAAGCGCCGTCTGGGGCCCGATCTTCACGCTGACGCCGGTGCAATTGTGCTTCGGCCTCATCGCTTACGGCGCCATCGCCTCGTTGCTGCCGGTGTGGCTGCTGCTCGCGCCGCGCGACTATCTGTCGACCTTCCTGAAGATCGGCGCGATCGCTGCGCTGGCGATCGGCATCGTCGTGCTCGCCCCGCCGCTGCGCATGCCGGCGCTGACCGAGTTCGCCTTCTCCGGGACCGGCCCGGTCTGGGCCGGGCCGCTGTTCCCGTTCCTGTTCATCACCATCGCCTGCGGGGCCGTCTCCGGCTTCCACGCGCTGATTTCCAGCGGCACCACGCCCAAGCTGATCGCCAATGAGCGCGATGCGCCCTTCATCGGCTATGGTGCGATGCTGATGGAAAGCGCGGTCGCGATCATGGCGCTGATCGCGGCGTCGATCCTCGATCCCGGCATCTATTTCGCGATGAACGCGCCGACCGCGATCACCGGCGGCGACCCCGTCACCGCAGCCGCCGCGGTAACGGCGATGGGCTTCCCGGTGTCGGCGGAAACGCTGGCGAACACCGCGCGCGAGGTGGGCGAGACGACGATCGTCAGCCGGGCGGGCGGCGCGCCGACGCTGGCGGTCGCGATGGCGGAAATCTTCAGCGCGATCCTCGGCGGGCCGGGCATGAAGGCCTTCTGGTACCATTTCGCCATCCTGTTCGAGGCGCTGTTCATCCTGACCGCGGTCGATGCGGGGACGCGCGCCGGCCGCTTCATGCTTCAGGACCTGCTCGGCCTCGCCGCGCCGCGCTTCAAGGAAACCTCCAGCTTCCTGCCCGGGCTTATCGCCACCCTGCTGTGCGTCGGTGCCTGGGGCTTCTTCCTCTATCAGGGGGTCACCGACCCGCTGGGCGGGGTGAACACGCTGTGGCCGCTGTTCGGTATTTCCAACCAGATGCTGGCGGCCGTTGCGCTGATGCTGGCGACGGTGGTGCTGTTCCGTATGAAGCGCGATCGCTTCGCCTGGGTGACGATCGTTCCCGCCGGATGGCTGGTGCTGTGCACCGGCACGGCGGGGCTGATGAAGCTGTTCCACCCCGATCCCAAGATCGGCTTCCTCGCGCACGCTCAGGTCTTTTCGGACGCGATCGCGCGCGGCGAGGTGCTGAAGCCGGCGGCGTCGATGGCGGAGATGGGGCGGATCGTGTTCAACGACCGGATCGACGCGGCATTGTGCGCGCTGTTCCTCGTCGTGGTGGCGGCGATCCTGTTCTACACCGTGCGCACCTGCGTGGCGGCGCGGCGCATCGCCTCCCCAAGCGTGAGCGAAATCCCGCCCGCGCTGGAGATCGCACGATGAGCTTCCTCGGGCGCGTAGCCGAGACCGCACGGCTGATGGTCGGCCTGCCCGACTATGACACCTATTGCCGGCACATGACCGATCGCCACCCGGAGCGCACACCGATGACCCGCGCGGAATTCTTCCGCGACCGGCAGCAGGCGCGGTACGGCAGCGGCGGCGGGCGCTGCTGCTGACCCGCCCGCCCGAACAGAACGTCTAGCTGAGGTTCGGCCGCAGCCAGCGTTCGACCTCATCCTTCGGCCGGCCACGACGCGCGGCATAATCGGCCACCTGGTCCTGCCCGATCTGCGCGACGCCAAAGTAAGCTGCGTCGGGATGGCCGAAGTAGAAGCCGGAGACTGCCGCGGTCGGCAGCATCGCCATGCTTTCGGTCAGCGTGATTCCCGCGACATCGCCCGACCCGTCAGCCAGCATTGCGAACAATTCCGGCTTCAGCGTGTGATCGGGGCAGGCGGGATAGCCCGGCGCCGGGCGGATGCCGCGATATTGCTCACGGATCAGCGCCTCGTTGGTCAGCTGCTCGTCGGGCGCATAGCCCCATAGGGTGGTGCGGACATGCTGGTGCAGCCGCTCGGCAAAGGCCTCGGCAAAACGATCCGCCAGCGCCTTCAGCAGGATGTCGTTGTAGTCGTCGGTATCGGCCTTGAACCGCGCCAGGTGCGGATCGATGCCGTGTATCGCCACCGCGAAACCGCCCATCCAGTCGCCATGCGGATCGATGAAATCGGCGAGGCACATGTTGGCGCGCCCTTCCCGCTTCGCGACCTGCTGGCGAAGGAAGCACAACCGGCGGCTGTCCTCGTTGCTGCGATCGAGGTCAGGCACGCGGATGTGCTCGGGCACGCTGCCGCCATCGGGGGTGCGATGGTCGTCCGAATGGCGATGCTGGACGAACACGTCGTCGCCATGGCGGTGGCACGGCCACAGCCCGACGACGCCGCGCGCGGTGAGCCACTTCTCCGCGATGATCGTGTCGAGCATGGCCTGCGCATCGGCGTAGAGCGAGCGCGCGCTTTCGCCGACGATCGCGTCATCGAGGATCGCGGGGAAATTGCCCGCCAGCTCCCACGAGCGGAAGAAGGGCGTCCAGTCGATCACCTCGCGCAGGTCGGCAAGATCCCAGTCGTCGAACCGGTGCACGCCGGGCTGGAGCGGTGCGGCAGGCTTCAGCGCCATGTCCGCCACGAACGCATTCTCGCGCGCCTTCTCCAGCGACACCAGGTTCGATCCGCTGGCGTTGGCGCGCTTGACGCGCACCTCGTCATATTCGGCCTTCGTCTTGGCGACGAACTCGGTCGATTGCGTGTCGGAGACCAATTGCGTGCACACGCCGACCGCACGGCTGGCGTCGAGCACATGGACCACCGCGCCCTTGTAGGCGGGGTCGATCTTCAGCGCGGTATGGACGCGGCTGGTCGTCGCGCCGCCGATCAGGAGCGGCATCGTCATGCCGGCGCGCTGCATTTCCTCCGCCACCGTCACCATCTCGTCGAGCGAGGGGGTGATGAGGCCGGACAGCCCGATCATGTCGGCATCATGCTCCACCGCCGCCTCGAGGATCCGGGTCCACGGCACCATCACGCCAAGGTCGACGATCTCGAAGCCGTTGCACTGGAGCACCACGCCGACGATGTTCTTGCCGATATCGTGGACGTCGCCCTTCACGGTCGCGAGCACGATCTTGCCCTTGCCCTTCGCCCCCGGCTCCTTCGACGCCTCGATATACGGCAACAGATGCGCCACCGCCTTCTTCATCACGCGGGCCGATTTCACCACCTGCGGCAGGAACATCTTGCCCGATCCGAACAGGTCGCCGACGACGTTCATGCCATCCATCAGCGGGCCTTCGATCACCTCGATCGGCTTTGCCGCCTGCTGCCGCGCCTCCTCGGTATCCTCGACCACGAAGGCGTCGATGCCGCGCACCAGCGCATGCTCCAGCCGCTTGGCGACCGGCCAGCTGCGCCATTCCAGCGCGGCGCTGTCGTCGGCGACGGCGCCCTTCTGCCCGCGGAACCGCTCTGCGATCGCGATCAGCCGCTCGGTCGGCGTCTCGTCCGCCGAGCGCGCCGGACGGTTGAGGATCACATCCTCGCACGCCTCGCGCAATTCGGGGTCGATCTGGTCATAGACGTCGAGCTGGCCGGCGTTGACGATCGCCATGTCGAGGCCCGCGGGAATCGCATGGTAGAGGAACACCGAATGCATCGCGCGGCGCACCGGCTCGTTGCCGCGGAAGCTGAACGACAGGTTGGAGAGCCCGCCCGAGAAATGGACGTGCGGGCAGCTCGCCTTGATGCGCTTCACCGCATTGATGAAATCGACGCCGTAATTGTTGTGCTCCTCGATCCCGGTCGCCACCGCGAACACATTGGGGTCGAAGATGATGTCTTCCGGCGGGAAGCCGATGCCGGTCAGCAGCTTGTAGGCGCGCTGGCAGATCTCGACCTTGCGATCCTCGGTATCGGCCTGCCCCACCTCGTCGAACGCCATGACGACGACGGCGGCGCCATAGGCCATGCACTTCCTGGCCTCGGCGAGGAACTTCTCCTCGCCCTCCTTCATGCTGATCGAATTGACGATCGGCTTGCCCGACACGCATTTCAGGCCAGCCTCGATCACCTCCCATTTGGAACTGTCGATCATCACCGGCACGCGCGCGATGTCCGGTTCGGCCGCGATCCGCTTCAGGAAGGTGGTCATCGCCTCGACCGCGTCGAGCAGGCCCTCGTCCATGTTGACGTCGATGATCTGCGCGCCGTTCTCGACCTGGTTGAGCGCGACGGTGACGGCGGCGTCATAGTCGCCAGCCATGATCAGCTTCTTGAACGCCGCCGATCCGGTGACGTTGGTCCGCTCACCGATGTTGACGAACTGGGTGGAGGAGGTGGGTTGGGAAGCCATGATATCCAGTATTTTCCGTGCGTGCCGGGCGTGCCCGCGACACGGCCGCGCGGGGGCGGCCGGCAACAGGGAAGCCGCGCCTAGGCGGCCATGGTGAACGGTTCGAGCCCGGCGAGCCGCGTGCGCACCGGCGGCACCGGGATCGCCCGCGGGGCCAGACCGCGCACGGCGTCGGCAATCGCCTTGATATGCGCCGGCGTCGAACCGCAGCAGCCGCCCAGCACGTTGACCTGCCCCGCGTCGGCCCATTCCCGGACCAGCCCGGCGGTCGTCTCCGGCGCCTCGTCATAGGCGCCCAGTTCGTTGGGCAGGCCGGCGTTGGGATAGACCATGATCAGCGTGTCGCAGATCTCGCTCAGCGTCTTCACATGCGGGCGAAGCTGCTGCGCGCCGAACGAGCAATTCAGCCCGATCGTCACTGGCTTCGCATGGCGCACGGCGTGCCAGAACGCCTCCACCGTATGGCCCGACAGATTGCGACCCGACAGATCGGTCAGCGTCATCGACAGCATGATCGGCACGTCGCGCCCGATCGCGGCGCCCGCCTCCTGCGCGGCCATCACGCCGGCCTTGGCGTTCAGCGTGTCGAACACCGTCTCGATCAGGACGAAGTCCGCCCCGCCCTCGATCAGCGCATCCGCCTGTTCGCGATAGACCTGCTTCAGATAGTCGAAGTCGATCTCGCGAAAGCCGGGATCGTTGACGTCGGGCGACAGCGACAGCGTCTTGTTGGTCGGCCCGATCGCGCCGGCGACGAAGCGGCGGCGGCCGTCACGCGCGGCATATTCGTCAGCGATACGGCGCGCCATGGCGGCGCTTTCGACGTTGATCTCGCGCACCAGATTCTCGGCGCCATAATCGGCCTGGCTGATGCGATTGGCCGAGAAGGTGTTGGTTTCCGCGATATCGGCCCCCGCCTCGAAATAGGCGCGGTGGATCGATTCGGGCACCTCCGGCTTGGTCAGCGCGAGGATGTCGTTGTTGCCCTTCTGGTCATGGCCAAGGCCAAGCGTGCCGGCATAATCCGCCTCCGACAGCTTCCAGTTCTGGATCTCGGTGCCGAATGCCCCGTCGGTGACGAGGATACGCTCGCGCGCGGCATCGAGCAGGGCTTCGCGGGCGCCCTCGGGCGCAAGACTGGCGTGGCTGGGCATGAAGCGCAGCATATAAAGATATCTTTATATGTTCAAGCCAGGTGGTCAGAGCCTTTCATCAGGCACGATCACGCGGCGGCCGTCGGCGCGTGCGAGCACCTCCACCCCAACCCCATAAGCCGCGGCGAGGTGCGCATGCGTCATCACCCTGTCGGTGGCGCCATGCGCGAGCACGCGGCCGTCCTTCAGCAGCAGCACCTCGTCGGCGATCGCGGCGGCCTGGGTCAGGTCGTGCAGCACGACGACGACGCCCATCCCGCGCGTCGCCGCATCCCGCAGCAGTGCCAGTGTTTCCAGCTGATGGAGTGGATCGAGGCTGGCGAGCGGCTCGTCGGCGAGCAGCCAGCGCGGCTCCCCGGCGAGCACGCGGGCCAGCAAGACGCGGGCACGTTCACCGCCCGACAGGTCGCGCACATGTCGGCCCTCAAGGCCCGTGGTGCGTGTGGCGGTGAGCGCGCGCGCAACGGCGGCGGTGTCGTCGTCGCCGTGCGGCAGGCGGCCAAGCGCCACCAGATCACGCACGCGCATGTTCCAATGCACCACCGCATCCTGGGGCAGATAGCCGATCGTTCGCGCCCGATCGCGCGGCGGCAGCGCGGCGACGTCGACCCCCTCGATGCTCACCGCGCCAGCCTCCACCGGCACCAGCGCGGCGGCGGCGCGCAGCAGCGTGCTCTTGCCCGCGCCGTTGGCGCCCAGCACCACCGTCACCCGCCCGGGCGCGAAGGCAGCGTCGATACCGTGGAGGATGCGCCGCCGCCCGAGCGTGACGGCAAGGTTGCTGGCGATCAGCCCCATGACCGCCCTCGCTCGCCCAGCAGCAAGGCGAGGAAAAACGGCGCACCGATCAGCGCCATGGCGACGCCCAGCCGCACCTCGCCCGCGCCGGGGACGAGCCGGCACAAGGTATCCGCGCCGAGCACCAGCGCCGCGCCGCCCAAGGCGCTCGGCACCAGCAGCGCAGAAGGCCGCGCCCCGACCAGCGGGCGCAACAGATGCGGCACGACCAGCCCGACGAAGCCGATCACGCCAGTCACTGCGACACCAGCGCCGACCGCCAGCCCCGTTCCGGCGATCACCAGCGCCTGCAAGCGCCTGAGGTCCACCCCCAGCGATCGGGCGGCGTCGCTGCCCAGCGTGAGCGCGTCGAGGCTGCGGCCGGTCAGGAGCAGCAACACCGCACCGGCCAGCATGAACGGCGCGGCATGGGCCAGATCGGCGAAGCTGCGATCGGTCAGCGCGCCCATCAGCCAGTCGAGCACCTCCGCCACGAGATAAGGATTGGGCGCGATCGAGATGAGGAAGGCGGTAAGCGCCGCGGCGAGGCTGGCGAGTACCGATCCCGCCAGCACGAAGGCGGCCGGGCTCTCCGCCCGCCAGGTGAGCGCGGCGAGCAACGCCATCGCCCCGATCGCCGCCGCCATCGCCGCGGCGAACACGCCCCATTGGCCCGCCACCCCCAGCACCAGCGCGGCGACCGCCCCCAGCGCCGCGGCGGAGGACACCCCCAGCACGCCGGGGTCGGCGAGCGGGTTGCGCAGCCATCCCTGAAGCACCGCGCCCGACAGGCCGAGCACCGCGCCAAGCACCACCGCCAGCAACGCGCGCGGCAGCCGCAGTTCGGCGATGATCATCCAGCGCGGATCGCCCGACCACCAGGCGTCCAGCGGCACCCACGCCTTGCCCGCCATCAGTGAGCCGGCGAACAGCAAGAGGACGAGCAGCAGCAGCGCGGCGTTCAGCGGCACGCGGCTCATGCGCCAAGGCTCCGGCGGATCGCGGCCAGCCGCTCCAGCGCGGGCGGGATCGTCGGCCCGCCGCAATTGACGAGCGTGCGGGGGAAGGAAGCCTCGCGGGTCGCTGCGCCGCTCGCCGCGAGCAACCGGCGACGCATCGTCGCGGTGCGCCCGCCAGCGTCGGGGGACAGGATCGCCGCGGGTGGATCGGCGATGATCGTCTCCACCGGCAACCGCCCGGTCATCGCCAGGCCGTAATCGGCGGCGGCATCGCGCATCCCGACGTGGCGCATCATCTCATGCAGCAGCGTGCCGTCACTATTGGCAAGGTCGCCGCCGATGAACAGCAAGGCGGACGGGCCGGGCCCGTTCCCACGTGTCGCTGCCAGCGCGTCGGCGATCCGCGCGTCGAGCGCCCCGCCCCGCCCCGCTGCGCCGACAGCGGCGGCGACTTCGGCGATCTGCGCGCGGCTGGCGGCGATCGTCGTGGGGGAATCGAGGTACAGGGTCCGGAGCCCCGCGCGCTCAAACGCCGCGCGGGTCGCCGGCGGCGTGAAGCTGCTCGCGATGACCAGATCGGGCGCGAGCGCGATCACCTCCTCCGCGGTGCCTGCCGTGGCGCGGAACTGGCGCGCCACGTCGAGCGGGAGCGAGGTCGCGCGGGGATCCTGCGAATAATGGCTGATCGCGGCGATCCGCTGCGGCGGCACCAGCGCGAGCAGCAACTGGTCCGCGCACGGGTTAAGCGAGACGATCCCGCCACCCCGCTCGCCGACGCGCGCCGGCGCCGCGCCGGAACAGCCGGCGAGCAACAGCGCAAGGAGCAGGATCAGCCGCATCGATCGTCAGCCTACCGCTCCCGTCCCCGCCCCGTCGCGATCAAAATGAACGCGATGAGGCGGGAACGGGCGCGGTGACGCCTCAGTCCAGCTTCACGCGAAGGCCGCCATAGGCCGCCCGCCCGATCGTGCCGTAATTGGCGACCACGCGGTAATCGGCGTCGAACACATTCTCGACCCGGCCATAGATCGACAGGCGATCATTCAGCGGCAGCTCGGCCCGCAGGTTCGCCAGCGTATAGCCGTCGAGCCGCACCCGATTGGCCGCATCATCGAAACTGTCGCCCACGGTCAGCACGGTCGCGCCCAGCGCCAGCCCGAAGGGGAAGCGATAATCGGCCGAGACGCTGACGCTGTCCGCCGGCCGCCGCGCCAGATCGTTGCCGACCAGCCCCGCGCTGCGGTTCTCGCTGTCGACATGGCTATAGGCCGCGTTGACGGTGAAGCGGTCGACCGGGCGCATCAGCAGCGCGAACTCGGCGCCCTTGGCACGCGTGCGCGCGATGTTGCTGTAGGTGAAGGTCAGCGCGTCGAAATCGATCTGGTTGCGCGTGCGGCGGTTGAAATAGGTCGCGCTGGCAACCAGCCGGCCGCCGATCAGCCGCTGCTCGATCCCTGCGTCCCAGCTCTTCGCGGTTTCCGGGTCGAGCGTCGGCGTGCCGTAGAAGGGCGCATACAGCTGGTACAAGGTCGGCGCCTTGAACCCCTCGGCATAGCTGGCGCGCAGCGTCGTGCCGGTCGGCAGCGTATAGGCGGCATTGGCGGCAAAGGTGGTGCGCTCGCCAAAGGCATCGTCATCGTCGTGGCGCACGCCCCCGGTGATGGCGAGGTCAGCGACGGGCGTCAGGATCACTTCGCCCCACACGCTCGTCGTGCCGCGGCTGAACCGGTCGGTGCCGTCGGCAAGGCGCGTCGTCTCATGCTCCGCCCCCAGCACGACGCGGATCTGGTCGGTCGCCTGCAGATCGCCCTTGTAGGTGTAGCGTTCGCTGCGCCCGCGCGACAGGAACAATGGCGCGGCGCCGACATCGGGATCGTAATTGTCGCGGTCGATATCGGCGATCTGGAACGCCAGCACGTTGCGGAACCGGCCGTCGAGGAAATCGGCGTTCAGCCCGGCATAGCCGTACAATTCCTGTGCCGTGGAATATTCGCGCGTATCGGCAAAGGCGAAGGCGGGCGCGGGAAAACCGTCGAGGTCGGTACGGCTGTCCGCCCAATAGCCACGCAGGTCGAGCCGGATGTTGGGCGCGAACGCCACTTCGACCCGGCCGCTGGCGCCATATTGGCGATAGCCGTCCCGTTCGGTGCCGCGATCATAAGCGGAAATGCCGTCAGTGCGCAGGTACCCGCCGGTGAGCGCACCGGAGACGATCCCGCTGCCGCCCGAAATGCCGCCGCTGGCGAACAGCGTATCCATCGCGCCATATTCGACATTGCCGCGCGCGCGCAGCTGCTGCGTCGGCGCCTGGGTGATCACGTTGACGACACCGCCGATCGCCTGGCTACCCCAGGGCACCGAATTGGGACCGCGCACCACCTCGACCCGCTCGACCGAGGCGGTGAGCAGATTGGCGAAATCGAACGCGCCGCCCGGTGATGAGGGATCGTTGACGCGAACGCCGTCGATCAGCGTCAGCGTCTGGTCCGCCTCCGCGCCCCGGATCCGCACGTAATTGACCGTGCCAACCCCGCCGTTGCGGGTCATCGTCACGCCCGGCGTCGTCTGCAACAGGTCGCTCAGCACCACCGTCTGCCGCTGTTCGATCGTCTCGCGGTCGATGATCGTCACCGCCTGGCCGGTGGTGTCGACATCCTGCGGCACGCCGCTGGCCGTCACCACGATATCGCCGCGCGGCGGCGCTTCCTGCGCCCCCTCCTGTGCGAGCGCGGGCGCGGCGATCAGGGTGGCGGATGCCGCCAGCCATTGGATGGTCTTCATTGTTCTTGCCCCAACAAAAGGGCTGCGGCCGGCGCCTTGCACAGCGCCGTCCGTCAGCCGATCCCTCTTGTCGTTCGCTCGAGGGTTTCGGCCTCGTCCGCCCGGCACACCCCGTCCGCGCGATGGATCGACGTGCGACCGGCAGGTCTCCTGGCTCTCGGTTCACCGTGCCGCCCGGCCTTCCCGGAAGCCTCAAGCTTCCAGTGGCGCGGATGGGCGACACTCGCCGATCACAGTTGCGGGGGCAGCGCGGGATCAGGCCGTTGGCCCTTCCCGACTTCCCTTTTCATCCCGTCTCCGGGAACCGTTCGCGGCCGCGCCCCTAGGATCAGCGGCGGGGGCGGGTCAATATTCGACGCCCTTTTGCGCGTTGAAGCCGGCGTTGAACGGGTGCTTCACCTCGCCGAACTCGGTCACCAGATCGGCGATTTCGACCAGCTCTGCCCGCGCGCCGCGCCCCGTGATGCAGATATGCTTGGTCAGCGGCCGCTCCTTCAGGAACGCCAGCACCTCCGCCGACGGCAGGGTATCGTCGGCGATCACGATGTTGAGTTCGTCGAGGATCACGAAGTCGATCTCGGGATCGAGGATCAGTTCCTTTGCCCGCTCCCAGCCGCGGCGCGCGGCGGCGATGTCGCGCGCGCGATCCTGCGTGTCCCAGGTGAACCCCTCCCCCATGCTTTCGAAGCTGACGAGGTCGGACGGGTGGTCGGTGAAGAAATGGCGCTCGCCGGTTTCCCACGTGCCTTTCACGAACTGCAGGATCGCCACGCGCATCCCCCAGCCGATCGAGCGGATCGCCATGCCGAAGGCGGCGGAGGACTTCCCCTTGCCGTTGCCGGTGTGGACGATCAGCAGCCCGCGCTCGAGCGTGCGGCGCGCCTGCATCTTTTCGCGCGCCACCTTCATGCGGCGCATCCGGTCATTGTGGCGGGCGTGATCGTCGGGTGCGTCGGTCATCCGCGCGCTATCGTCATGTGCCGCGCGGCTGGCAACCGGCGGCTCATTTCGCCGCGGCAGGCGCCTTCTTGTAGGGCACGAAATCGCCGAGCACGACGAAGCCGCGCGGGATGCGCGACGTACGATCGAGCAGCTGGAGCGAATCGGTCCGGCACAATTGCGGGCCGGCCCAGCGGTTCAGCAGCGCGTCGAAATCGTTGAGCTGGTCAGCGCCGGTCTGCGGCTCGTTCAGATACAGGGTGCTGCCGACGCGGTAGATGATCGCTTTCTTGTCGATGATCTGAGTCGACGTGATCGCGGTGGTGCTGATGCAGCGCACCGGCTCCCCGGCGACGCGCCCGGCGAGCGCCTTTTGCAATTGCACCTCCGGCGTGTCGCGCAGGGCTGCGGTGGCGGGAGCGGCCAGCACGGCCGCGGCGAGAAGGGCGGGTGCAAACATATTCATGCGGGAAGGCTGCGCCCGGCTTGCTGAACGCACGCTGACCATCGACAGGCCGGCGGCGGCACGATCAGCAGCGTGCGCAGACCTGTTTCGCCATCGGCGGCACGCCCTCGCCGTCCAGCGTCACCAGCCCGGCGTTCAGGTGAAGGCTGGTGGTCGACAGCCCCAGCATGTCCGCCATGCGCAGCGCCTCGCGGATGACATCGATCAACGGCCGGCCGGCATCGGCATATAGGTCAGGGGAGCACAGGTCGGATTGCATGGCGCGCGCCCTAGCCGCGTCGGCACGGCGCGGGAACCCCGCGGGCGGTAAATACCGCCGGGCGGAACGTTCCACCGGCCAGGCTGCTCGATCGCCCGCACAGCAAAGCCCTCCCCTCACGGATGCGGATGACGGATAACCTGCATTGCACTCGCTCGGGCGCTGCCCCACATAGCCGGGTAACACACCAACGGGGCAACAATGGCTGATCCATATTCGACGCTCGGCGTAGCGCGTGGCGCCTCCGAGGCCGAGATCAAGAAAGCATATCGCAAGCTCGCAAAGGAGCTGCATCCCGACCGTAATCAGGACAATCCCAAGGCGGCGGAACGCTTCAGCCAGGTCACCAATGCCTATGACCTGCTGAGCGACAAGGACAAGCGCGCCCGGTTCGACCGCGGCGAGATCGATGCCGATGGCAATCCCACCTCGCCCTTCGGGGCGGGCTTTGGCGGCGGCGGCTTTGCCGGCGGGCGCTCCGCCGGCGGCGGTTTCCGCAGCGAGGATTTCGGCGGCGCCGAGGGCGTCGACATGTCCGACATCTTCGAAGGGCTGTTCGGCGGCCGCGCCGGCGGGGCTGGCGGCGGCTTTTCCAGCGGCTTCGGCCGGCGGCAGCGCGCCGCGCCGCGCGGCGAGAATGTCGCCTATCGGCTGCGCGTCCCCTTCGTCGATGCCGCCGCGCTGGAGCCGCAGCGGATCACGCTGGCCGATGGCAAGACGATCGACCTGAAACTGCCGCCCGGCGTCGAGACGGGGACTCAGATGCGCCTGTCGGGCAAGGGTGAGCAGGGTCCGGGCGGCGCCGGCGATGCGATCGTCACGATCGACGTCCAGCCGCACCGCTTCTTCACCCGCGATGGCGACGACGTTCGCCTCGACCTGCCGATCACCCTGGCGGAGGCGGTGAACGGCGGCCCGGTCAAGGTGCCGACGGTGCAGAAGCCGGTGATGCTGACCGTGCCCAAGGGATCGTCCTCGGGCCGCACGCTGCGGCTGAAGGGCAAGGGCTTTCACCGCAAGGACGGCACGCGCGGCGATCAGCTCGTCACGCTGATGATCCAGATTCCGGCCGACGATGCCGCGCTCGCCAGCTTCGTCGAGGGCTGGTCCGGCGGCGGGAACCCGCGCGCCGACATGGGCGTCTGACCTTTCTTACAGGATCGGGTCGTACAGCAACGGGGGCGATAGGTTGAGCGAGGAAGCGGGATCACTGACGCCGGAAGATCGCAAGCATCACGGCGCCGCCCGCACCAAGCTCGACCATCAGCTCGCCAAGGTCCGACCCGGCAGCTATGCCTATGAAGTGGTGAAGCGCGCCTGCGTCGGCGTCTACAATGACGGGTTCATCCACGCCGGCAACCTTGCCTATCTGGCGCTGATGACGGTGTTCCCGTTCTTCATCGTCGCCGCCGCCGTGCTCGGCGCGCTGGGGCAGGACCAGGGCACGCGGCAGGCGGTGGAATCCTTCCTCCATGTCCTGCCGCCAGACGTCGCGAGCATCCTTCGCAAGCCGATAGCCGATGTGCTGGCGGCGCGCACCGGCGCCTTGTTGTGGCTGGGCGCATTGATCGGCCTGTGGACGGTGGGCAGCTTCGTCGAGGCGATCCGCGAGATCTTCCGCCGCGCCTATGGCACGCGCAGTTCGCAATCATTGTGGCGCTCGCGCCTTGGCCTCACCTTCGGCATCGTCGTGTCCGTCCTGCTCGCGCTGATCTCCTTCCTGGTGCAGGGCATCCTGACCGCGACGGAACAGTTCATCTACAATCTGCTGCCCTTCGCGCAGGACATTGCCCGCTGGGTCGGGCTCAGCCGCGCGATCCCAGGGGTCGTGATGTTCGGCGCCTTGTGGATGCTGTTCTACTTCGTGACGCCATCCAAATATCGCTATTCGGGCAACCGTGTGTGGCCCGGCGCGCTGTTCACCACCGCCTGGTGGGTGGGCATGACGGCGGGCCTGCCCTTGGTCTTGTCCAACCTTGGCGGCTATGACCTGACCTACGGCAGCCTGGCGGGGGTGGTAGTCATGCTGCTGTTCTTCTATCTGATCGGTCTTGGTCTCGTGTTCGGCGCGCATCTCAACGCGGCGCTGGCGGAACCACCGGAGAACGGGCTAGAGGGGGTCCCCCCGGGTTCGGAAGCAAGGGCAACGACGTGAATGGATTGATGGCGGGCAAGCGTGGGCTCATCATGGGCCTGGCCAATGACAAGTCGCTTGCCTGGGGGATTGCGCAGAAGCTGGCGCAGGCAGGCGCGGACCTTGCCTTTTCCTACCAGGGGGAATCGCTGGCGAAGCGGGTGCGCCCGCTCGCCGAGCAGCTCGGCTCCAGCCGGCTGATCAATTGCGACGTGTCCGACATGGCGGCGCTCGACGCGGCGTTCGATGAACTGGCGCAGGACTGGCCGACGATCGATTTCGTCGTCCATGCGATCGGCTTTTCGGACAAGAACGAGCTGCGCGGCAAATATGTCGACACCAGCCTCGACAACTTCCTGATGACCATGAACATTTCCGCCTACAGCTTCGTCGCGGTGGCCAAGCGGGCGCGCGCGATGATGCCGGAAGGCGGCAGCCTGCTGACGCTGAGTTATTATGGCGCGGAGAAGGTCGTCCCCCATTATAACGTGATGGGCGTGGCGAAGGCGGCGCTGGAAACCAGCGTGAAATATCTCGCCACCGATCTCGGGCCGGAGAACATCCGCGTCAACGCGATCAGCGCCGGGCCGATCAAGACGCTGGCGGCGAGCGGCATCGGCGATCTCCGCTACATCCTGAAGTGGAACGAGCTGAATTCGCCGATGCGTCGCAACGTGACGATCGACGATGTCGGTGGCGCCGGCCTCTACCTCCTGTCTGATCTGGCGAGCGGCGTGACGGGCGAGATCCACCATGTCGACGCCGGCTATAATGTGATCGGCATGAAGGCCGAGGACGCGCCCGACATCGCGCTGTCGTAACGCCGTGACCATCGCGATCCGCCCGGCCGCCGGCGGCGATGTCGCCGCGATCGATGCACTGCTGCGCACCAGCTTCCCCTATCCGGAGGAGGCCGACCTGGTGCGCGACCTGTGCATCGCGGGCGACATGGTGCTGACGCTGATCGCGCATGACGAGGATGCCGACGCGCTGGCCGGCGCGATCGTATTCAGCCGGATGGACGTGACGGTCGCGGGCAAGCAGGTGCCCGCCGTTGCCCTCGCCCCGCTCGCCGTTGCGCCCGCCTACCGCCGGCAGGGCGTGGCGGAGGCGCTGGTCCAGGCAGCGCATGAACAGCTGGAAAGCGCGGGCGTGGTGCTGAGCTTCGTGCTGGGCGATCCCGCCTTCTACAACCGATTCGGCTATGACGCCGCGGTCGCGCGCAATTTCGATTCCCCTTACGCAGGGGACAATTTCATGGCGCTGCCGCTGCAGGGCGGGCTGACGCCGTGCGGCGTGCGCGAGGCGGCGCACCATGCCCCCGCCTTTGCGCGACTGGGGGCGCAATGAGCTTCAACACCTTTGGCCGGATGTTCCGCTTCACCACCTGGGGCGAATCGCACGGGCCGGCGCTGGGCGCGGTGGTCGACGGCTGCCCGCCGGGTATCGGCTTGAGCGAAGCCGATATCCAGCCGTGGCTCGACAAGCGGCGCCCCGGCACCTCGCGCTTCACCACCCAGCGGCGCGAGCCCGATCAGGTCCGTATCCTCTCGGGCGTGTTCGAGGGCCGCACCACCGGCACCCCGATCAGCCTGATGATCGAGAATGTCGACCAGCGGTCGAAGGATTATTCGGAGGTCGCGCTCGCCTATCGTCCGGGTCACGCCGATTACGCCTATGACGCAAAATACGGCTTTCGCGATTATCGCGGCGGTGGGCGGTCCTCGGCGCGCGAGACGGCGGCGCGGGTAGCGGCGGGCGCAGTGGCGCGCGCGGTGATCCCCGGCGTTCGGATCCGCGCCTGGGTCGAGGCGATCGGCGGCGATGCGATCGACCCCGCCGCATTCGATGATGCGCAGATCGATGCCAATCCGTTCTTCTGTCCCGATGCCGCCGCCGCGGCGCGCTGGGAGCAGAAGGTTGATGCCGCGCGCAAGGCGGGCTCCTCGCTCGGTGCGGTGGTGGCGTGCGAGGCAACGGGCGTTCCCGCCGGCTGGGGCGCGCCACTTTATGCCAAGCTCGACAGCGAGCTTGCCGCCGCGATCATGTCGATCAACGCGGTAAAGGGCGTGGAAATCGGTGACGGCTTCGCTGCCGCCGCGCTCTCGGGCGAGGAAAACGCCGATCCGATGCGTCCCGGCGAGGGCGCGCCTCTGTTCCTGGCCAATCATGCGGGCGGCATCGCCGGCGGGATCGCCACCGGCCAGCCGATCCGGGTGCGCGCCGCGTTCAAGCCGACCAGTTCGATCCTCACCCCGGTGGATACGATCAACCGCGAGGGTGAAGCGGCGCAGATCGCCACCCGCGGCCGCCATGATCCATGCGTCGGCATTCGCGGCGTACCGGTGGTGGAGGCGATGGTGGCACTGGTCCTCGCCGACCAGTTCCTGATGCATCGGGGACAAACAGGCGCCGACATCTGAGTTTAGTTTTCAGCACCGACAATGGTCGCCCAACGCCGTTATTCGGCGCCTCCGGGATGAATTGAGCCGAATCCTGCGACGACTCGAAGAACTTTCCGTGATCCCGTGCATTCTACTCTCAGCACTTAAGAACAGCAGGAGAGTATGACATGAAGTATTTTGGCCTCGTTGCCGCTGCTGCGCTTGTCGTCCCCACGGTCGCCGTGGCGCAGACCGCCCCCACCGCGCCGCAGTCGGCGCCGGGCAGCACGACCACGCAGGGTGACACCACCGGCACGACAATGACCGAAGACAGCACGACGACGCCGTCGACCCGAACGCCGACGTCGCCATCGACCACGCAGTCGACGATGGATCCGAATGATCCGACGGGCACGACGACCAGCCCGACCGCTGATCCGTCGACCACCCAACCCACGGTGCCGCCGCGCGGCTAATCGCCCCACGGCGCATTACGGACGGGGCCCGGCAGCAACCCTGCCGGGCCCCAGTCGTTTGGGGCTTCCGCCCTTTGTCTCCCCCTCCCCCGCGAGATCATCGTTCATGCGTCTTGCCGCGACCGTCAGTGTCACGCTGATCGCCCTTTCCACCGCCGCTCTGGCCCAGATGATCGACCCGGCGCGCCAGCATGCTTCCAGCCCGGCCGTCACTGCGCCGCGCACCGCAGCGCTACCGGTCCCCGCGCCACTGCATGGCCAAGCCGCCGGGGAACGCCGCACCCAGCCGCGTTAACCAATAAGTGTTCGATCATCGGACACTGACTCCGATCGCGCACTGAATCAGCAGGCGCGCACGACCACCTGATCCGGTACAGCCCGCGCATGGCGTTCCCCCGTCGGACCGGACAAGACTGATCATGACCGTCGCGCTGCACCCGAGCGAGCGCGCGGCGCTGCGCCGTCGGCGCGCACCCGATCCATGGCGCCTGTGGCGAGAGGCGGCGGTGATCGCCGTGCCGATCACGCTGGTCCTGGCAGCACTGATGGCGGCGGCACTCGCCTGGTCGGGGGCGTTCGCGCTGGGGGGTGGCACACCGCCCCAGACACGCACCGCTGGCAGCCCCGCACAGTCCTCCCCCGGCAGCGGGACGACCGGCACGGCGCCGCTTCCCGCCGAACCCGCCGGCCGCCTGATGCCCGCCTCCACGGCTGCCACCGGGGTCACCCCCGCCGCGCCGTTCAGCCTGCGCAGCGCCAGCGCGCTTGACCGCGCGCGCGCCACCGAATGCCTCACCGCCGCGCTTTATTACGAGGCGGTGTCGGAGCCGGATGACGGGCTGCGCGCCGTCGCGCAGGTGGTGCTGAACCGGGTGCGTCACCCCGCCTTCCCGGCCAGCGTGTGCGGCGTCGTCTATCAGGGCGTCGAGCGGGGCCAGGGCGGCTGCCAGTTCAGCTTCGCCTGCGACGGCGCAACGACGCGCGTGCCGGTGCGGTCCGGCTGGGCGCGCGCGGCGCGGGTCGCGGCGGCGGCGCTCGGCGGCTATGTCTATGCGCCGGTTGGCCTGGCGACGCATTACCACACCTATGCCGTGACCCCGGCGTGGAACCGGACGCTGGTGATGACCGACGTGGTCGGCGCGCATTTCTTTCACCGCTGGAAGGGGTTCTGGGGCACCGCCGCGGCCTTTCACCAGCGTTATGCCGGGTCCGAGCCGGCGCTGGGCCCTGCCCCCAGGCTCGCGACGCCGGTGATCGCGCTCAACCATCCGGTGGCGGTGGCCCCGCTCACACCGGCGGCGATCCCGGCAACGCAGGTGCAGCCCGCCTTTCGCGACAGCGGCACGCCGCTGAAGCCTGAGGCGGCGCCGGCGCCCGCGCCCGAATCGCAGATCCTCGACCGGTGGAAGAACAGCGGCAAGCCGCTGCGCTGAGCGGCAGCCCGCTTATTCCATGCCGATGCGGATCGCCGCGGCCGCCACGAAGGGCGCACCGGCAACCAGCAGCAGGCTGACCGCGCCGAGCAGCTTCAGCCCGCCCGCCCCGCCATCGATCGCCCCCGCGCCAAAGATCAGCAGCGGAATGGCGAGCGGCAGCAGCACCAGCCCGGAGATCGCCCCCGCGCCGCGCAGCCCCGCCGTCAGAGCACCCGTCGCCACCGCCAGCGCGGCCAGCCCCGGCGTGCCGATCACCAGCCCCGCCTCCACCAGCAACAACGTCTCACCGTCCACCCCCATCAGCCCGGCGACGATCAGCGCGGCGACCATCACCGTCGGCGCAAAGGCGAGCCAATGCCCCAGCATCTTCGCCGCCGCTGCCGCCGCCAGCGACTGACCGCGCACCGCGAGCTGATCGAATATGCCGGCCTCCAGATCGGGCGCGATCAGGCGGTCGACCGGCAGCAGCGCCGCCAGCAGCGCCGCCGCCCAGATCACCCCGCCGCCGATGCGCGACAGCAATGCAGCGTCCGGCCCGATGGCGAAGGGGAAAAGGATCGCGACCAGCAGGAAGAAACCCACCGTCATCGCCGCCCCCCCGCCGGCATAGCCCCGCCGCGCCTCGCGCAGCACCAGCGCGATCACGCCGCCATCTCGCAATGGGCGGCGAGGTCGAGCATGGCGGCATGGGCAAGGTCGAGCGGCTGGTGAGTCGCGACCACCACGATCCCGCCGCCCGCGCGATGGAGTGCCATCGCGGTTTCGAGCAGCGCGATCGATCTTGTGTCGAGGCCGGTAGCGGGCTCATCGAGCAGCCAGATCGGTGCCTGCGTGGCGATCACTCGCGCCAGCGCCGCGCGCCGTCGCTGGCCGGTCGACAGCATCCGCACCGGAATGTCCGCCAGGTAATCAAGTGCCACCATCGCCAGCGCCTGCGCGACCCGCTCGCCAGGCGCGGGCAAGGCATCGAGCCGCGCCCACAGCAACAGCGCCTCGCTCAGCCGGCGCTCGGGATCGAGCGCACTCGCCTCGCCCAGCAGCGCCAGCCGACCGCCAGCCGCAACCGATCCGGCAAAGGGCGGGAGCAGGCCGGCGGCGAGCCGCAGCAGGCTGGATTTGCCACAGCCATTAGCCCCCGTCACCAGCGCCGCGCCGCCTGCCGCAAGGCTCAGCGATACGCCCGCGAACAACAGCCGCCCGCCGCGGCGACAGGCGACATCCTCCAGCGCCAGCGACGCGCTCAATCGCTCACCGCGTCCTCGAGCGCGTGCATGTCATCGTCGCTGAGGCCGAAATGATGTCCGATCTCATGGATCGTGACATGCGCCACCAGATCGTCGAGCCGCACGCCCGTCTCGCACCATTCCGCCAGGATCGCCTGGCGGTAGAGGTGGATGCGATCGGGCGCCGCGCCGCTGTCGAACGCCGATTTCTCGCCGACCGGCCGCCCATGGTACACACCGGTCAGCTCCAGCGGATGCTCCAGCCCCAGGCTTGCGAGCGTCTCCTCATCCGCCTCCTCCTCGACCAGCAGCACCACGTCGCCCAGATGCGCGCGAAAGGCAGGGGGCAGCCGGTCGATCACGCCAAGGGCATGGTGTTCGATCGCTGCCAGCGAGGGCGGTTCGCCCGGAAGCTCTTGTCCGCTCATGCCGCCCGCCATAGGCGTTGCGCCTTGGATGCGACAAGCTTTTGGGAGCGCAGCGATGGTCGATCAATTGAGCGAAGCCGAACGCGCAGAGGCGCTCGATGCCCTGCCCGACTGGGATTATGACGAGGGTCGCGATGCGATCAGCCGGTCGATCGTGTTCACCGATTTCGCCGAGGCGTTCGGATTCATGACCCAGGTCGCGCTGATCGCGGAGCGCGCGGATCACCATCCCGAATGGACCAACGTTTGGAACCGCGTCGAAATCACGCTGACCACGCATGATGCGGGCGGCCTGTCGGCGCGCGACGTCGACCTCGCCACCGCGATCGATTCGATCCTGGACGGCTGATCCATGATCCTTCTCGCCATCACGCTTCAGGCCGCCTCGCTCGGCGCCACCAACTATGCCGCCGACGCGCCGATGACGGTGCCGACCAGCCAGCCCAGCTTCGCGGACGAATTCGACGGCAAGACGGTCGATTCCGCCAAATGGTCCTATGACACCTCGTACAATGCCAGGGGCTGGTTCAACAACGAGCTGCAATATTATGCCGCCGATCGCTCGAAAAACGCGCGGATCGAGGATGGCGCGTTGGTGATCGAGGCACATGCCGAAGTGGCGGACAAGGCGCGCTTCCCCGATACCGGCGGGCAGCGCTACACCTCGGCAAAGCTGATCGCGAAGAAGCGGCTCGGCTATGGCTTCTACGAGATCCGCGCAAAACTGCCGTGCGGGCGAGGGGCGTGGCCGGCGATCTGGATGCTGCCGATCGGCGACAAATGGCCCGATGGCGGTGAGATCGACATCATGGAAATGGTCGGCTGGGATCCCAATGTGATCCACGCCACGCTCCACACCGGCGCGTTCAATCACAACAAGGGCACGCAGCGCGGCGCGCAGCGGACCGTGCCCGACGCCTGCACCGCCTTTCACAATTACCAGCTCGATTGGCAGCCTGACACGATCACCATCGGCATCGACGGCCGCGCGGTGATGCAGGTGCGCAACGACCAGCCCGGCGGCGCGGCGGCATGGCCTTTCACCAAGCCGTACGACCTGATCCTGAACCTCGCGGTCGGCGGCGACTGGGGCGGCAAGATGGGGGTCGACGACGCGGTCTTTCCGCAGCGGATGACCGTGGATTACGTGCGCCACTGGGCGCGCCAATAGGCGCCGCCGGCTGGGGCGAGCGCCAGCCTCGCCTCAGCGGCGGCTGCGCACGCCCAGCATCGCCAGCCCGCCGGCAAGCGTCAGCGCCGCCAGCACCAGCAGCACCGCGCTGAAATCGCGCGGGGTGGCGAGCATCCAGGCGAGCAGCGGCCCGAGCAGCGCGGGAAGCGTGTTGGTGAGGTTGAGCAGCCCCAGGTCACGCCCGCGATGCGCCGGGGTGGGCAGCAACTGCATGGCAAAGGCGGCGTGCAGCGCCAGGAACACCGCGGACCCGATCGCATAAGCGACAAAGGCGATCGCCGCCCAGCGCCAGTCGGGCGCCACCGCCATGCCGGCAAGCCCGATCGCTGCCAGCACCGCGCCGCCCACCAGCGCCGGCTTGCGCCGCGCCGACCGGTCCGATGCGCGGCCCGCCAGCAACGCCACCGGCAGCGACAGGACGAAGCCCACCGTCAGCAATTGCCCGACGCCCGGCGCCAGCGCCGCGGCGGGGACCGTCGGCATGATGCTCTGGAAGTAGTAAAGGAGGTAAAGCGACAGCGCGTTGCCGGCGACCTGCACCAGCAGCCGCGCGGCAAAGGAAATGACGATGTCCTGTCGTCGCATCATGACCACGCCAACCGGCGGTGGCGGCTGCGCGGCGATCCGCGCCCGGGTCACCAGCAGCGGGGTGACCGCCGCGCCGGTGATCGCCGCGACGATCGCCAGCCGCATCCCCTCGCTCGCCCACGCCAGCCCGACCAGCATCGCCGACACGGCGGAAGCGATCGGCACCGCCGCCGCCAGCAAACCGCCCGCCATTCCCTTTTGCGCGTCGGGCACCTCGTCCGCCATGATCGCCAGCAGCGGCCCGAGCAGCGCGTTGACCGCTGCCTGGAACAATCCCACCGCCAGCATGATCGCCCACGGCGTCTGAGCCAGCGCGATGCCGGCGAAGGATGCCGCCGTCGCGACCAGCCCGAACGCGATCCAGCGCCGCCGCCCGCCGCCGCGCGCGACGGAGCGGTCGCTCAGCCAGCCGAACAGGATGTTGGAGGCGCTGGCGACGATCGCGCCGACGATCACGATGGCACTGAACAGCCCGATCCGCGCCTCGCCCGCAATCGGTTCGATCTTCAGCGGCAGCAGCAGCGCGAGCAGCGGCTGGTACGCGATGACGCCGCCCACATTGGCCAGCGCAAAAACCAGCAGGAAGCCGGCCGATCGCCGTTCTCCCGGCGTCAAGATGCGCGTTTGAACCATCAGATCCGCACGATTGTGCGCTTCTCCAAAAAAACCGGGGCAATTGCGCCACAGGATCGCGACCCGAAAACAACGACGTGCACATTAAGCACGATCGCAGACAAACAAACCTTGCAGTGCGCGCGGAACGGACCATGTAGCGTCCAATCATGACATTTGACACACTTCCCGCGCCGCTCGCTGGCGCGCTCGCCGAGCGCGGCTATCAGGCGCCCACGCCGGTCCAGGCCGCCGTAATCGAACCGGAGGCCGCTGGCCGCGACCTCATCGTTTCCGCCCGGACGGGTTCCGGCAAGACCGTCGCCTTCGGCATGGCGATGGCATCCGAACTGCTGGGCGAGGACGATCGCATCATTCCCTCGCGTGAGCCGCACGCGCTCGTCATCGCGCCGACTCGCGAACTCGCGCTTCAGGTCAGCCGCGAGCTGATCTGGCTCTACGGTCCGACCGGCGCGCGCATCGTCACCTGCGTCGGCGGCATGGACGCGTCCAAGGAGCGCCGGAACCTCAATCACGGCGCGCATATCGTCGTCGGCACGCCCGGCCGCCTGCGCGACCATCTCGAGCGCGGCGCGCTGGAGCTTTCCGCGCTCAAGGTCGCGGTGCTCGACGAGGCGGACGAGATGCTCGACATGGGCTTCCGCGAGGATCTCGAGGAAATCCTCGACGCGACGCCCGAGACGCGCCGCACGCTCCTGTTCTCGGCCACCATGCCCAAGCCGATCGTTCAGCTGGCCAAGCGCTACCAGAAGGACGCGCTGCGCATCTCCACGGTCGAGGAAGACCGCGGCCATGGCGACATCAGCTACCAGGCCGTCGCGGTCAGCCCGTCGGACATCGAACATGCGGTGATCAACCTCCTTCGCCTGTACGAGGCGGAGACGGCGATCCTGTTCTGCGCCACGCGTGACAATGTCCGCCACCTCCACGCCAGCCTCGTCGAGCGCGGCTTTGCCGCCGTGGCGCTGTCGGGCGAGCATAGCCAGAACGAGCGTAACGCCGCGCTGCAGGCGCTGCGCGATCGCCGCGCCCGCGTCTGCGTCGCGACTGACGTCGCAGCGCGCGGCATCGATCTGCCGAGCCTCAGCCTCGTCATTCACGTCGAGCTGCCGCGCGATGGCGAGACGCTGCAGCACCGTTCAGGCCGCACCGGGCGCGCGGGGAAAAAGGGCACCGCGGTGCTCATCGTCCCCTACCAGCGCCGCCGCTGGGCCGAATCGATGCTGCGCAACGCCAAGATCCCGGTCGAATGGGTGCCCGCGCCGACGCCCGAGGACGTGCGCGCCAAGGATCGCGAGCGGCTGCTCGAACAGCTGCTCGCCCCCGTCGAGGTGGAGGAAGAGGATCAGGCGCTCGCCGAGCGGTTGATGGGCGAAAAGACGCCGGAGGAAATCGCCGGTGCCCTCGTGCGCGCCTATCGCGCCGCCATGCCCGCGCCGGAGGAAATCGTCGCTGCGACGCCGGAGGCGCATCGCGCCGCCCAGCGCGAAAAGCACCGCCCCGGCTTTGACGATGTGGTGTGGTTCCGCATGAACCTCGGCCGCCGCCAGAACGCCGATCCGCGCTGGATCCTGCCGCTGATCTGCCGCCGCGGCAATCTGACGAAGAACGATGTCGGTGCAATCCGCATCGGGCCGAACGAGACGGCCTTCCAGATCCCCCGTGCGCTGGCTGCGAAGTTCCAGTCGGCCGTGGCAAAGACCGCGAGCCCCGAGGACGACGTGCTGTTCGAGGTGTCGGACCAGGCACCCTCCTCGCGCGGGGCCTCCGGGCCGCGTACCGGCAGCGCGGATCGTGCCGAAGGTCGGGCGGGACCGGGCCGTGGCCCCGCACGCGGTGGCCCGGATCGCGGTGGGCCGGGTCGTGGCAGCGCGGGCCAAGGCGGCCCGGCGCGTTATTCCGCGACGCGCACCAAGCCGTCGGGCGGCGGTCCGCGCCGCCCCTGACCGGCGCGCGCATCGCTGCACTTTAAGCGCATCGACTTAAATCTCGTTGCACCCGTCAGCGGTGCCCATTACCCCCGGCGCAACGGCCAGGAGCGCCGGGGGAGAGATTGATGCGCACCATAAAGTTACAGAAGCCCGGCGGGCTCGACCGCCTGCAGGTCGCCGATAGCGAGCGGGTGGCGCCCGGCCATGGCGAGATCGTCGTGCGCATCGGCGCCAGCTCGCTCAACTTCCACGATTATGCCGTCGTTACGGGGATGATCCCGACCCCCGATGGCCGTATTCCGATGTCGGACGGCGCGGGCGAGGTGGTCGAGGTGGGCGAAGGCGTCCGCGAGTTCGCGGTCGGCGACAAGGTCGTCTCCACCTTCTTCCCGCACTGGATGGATGGCGAACCTGCGCTCGAATTCATGCTCGACGTCCCCGGCGACGGCGCCGATGGCTTCGCGCGCGAATATGTGACGGCGCCCGCCACCTCCTTCACCCGCGCGCCGCAGGGCTATTCGGATGCGGAGGCGGCGACGCTGACCTGCGCCGGCCTCACCGCGTGGCGCGCATTGGTCGTCAACGGCCAGCTGAAGGCCGGTGATACCGTGCTGGTGCAGGGCACCGGCGGCGTGTCGATCTTCGCGCTGCAATTCGCCAAGGCGGCCGGCGCGCGCGTCATTGCCACCTCCTCCTCGGACGAGAAGCTCGAGCGGCTGCGCAGCATGGGCGCCGACCACCTCATCAATTACAAGAGCCAGGAGAATTGGGGCGAGGTCGCGCGGGGCCTGACCGGCGGGCGCGGCGTCGACCATGTCGTCGAGATCGGCGGGTCGGGCACCATGCCGCAATCGATCGCCGCGACGCGGATCGGCGGCCATATCGCGCTGATCGGCGTGCTCGCGGGCATCGCCGGCAACGTGCCGACGATGTACGTGATGCAGGGCAATCAGCGGATCATCGGCCTGACGGTCGGCGCCCGCCGCCACCAGCAGGACATGGTCCGCGCGATCGAGGCGAACGGCATCCGCCCCGTGATCGACACGCACTTCCCGCTGGAACAGATCGCCGACGCCTTCCGCCATCAGGAATCGGGCAAGCATTTCGGCAAGATCGTGCTCGACATCTGACCGGCATGGGTGCGCGCGGGGATTGCTCCTGCGCGCACCTAAGCCATTGCACCCGGACGCCTTCGCGCATTAGGTGCGGCAATCTTATTGTCGCAATCCGGGGACATCATGAAATTCACGGCGGCTTCGCTCGTCTCTCTCGTCGCGCTTGTTGCGCACAGCGCATCCGCCCAGGCTCCGGCCGCCAAGCCCAAGTGGGACGTGAACGCCCCCGCCGGCGCCACCATTCGCGAGGTGCCGATCCGCACCAGCGAGGGCAGCTGGATGGACGTGGACGTCAGCCCCGACGGCCGCACGCTCGCCTTCTCGCTGCTGGGCGACATCTACACCATGCCGATCGCCGGCGGCACGCCGACGCGCATTGCCGATGGCCTCGCCTATGAGGTGCAGCCGCGCTTCTCGCCCGATGGCCGGCGCATCGCCTTCACCTCCGATCGTGGCGGTGGCGACAACATCTGGGTGATGAACGTCGACGGCAGCGACAAGCGGCAGGTGACCAAGGAGGATTTCCGCCTCCTCAACCAGCCGAGCTGGAGCAAGGATGGCCGCTTCATCGTCGCCAAGAAGCATTTCACCACCGGGCGTTCGCTCGGCACCGGCGAAGTGTGGATGTACCACGTCTCCGGCGGCAGCGGGGTCCTGCTGGTCAAGCGCCCCAACGAAACCCACCAGAAGGAACTGGGCGAGCCGGTGTATGCGGCGGACGGCAAGTCGGTGTTCTACACCCGCAACGTCACGCCCGGCCCGATCTTCGAATATGCGCAGGATTCGAACACCAACCTGTTCGATATCGAGCGTTATGACCTCGACACCGGCGAGGTGACCAAGGCAGTGACCGGCGCCGGCGGCGCGGTGCGCCCGACGCCGTCCCCCGATGGCAAGAAGATCGCCTTTGTCCGGCGCGAGGCGACCCGCTCCAAATTGTACGTGAAGGATCTCGCTTCGGGCGAGGAGCGCAAGATCTACGACGATCTCGACCAGGATTCGCAGGAAACCTGGGCCGTCACCGGCGTCTATCCCAACATGGCGTGGCTCCCCGACAATTCGGGCCTCGTCTTCTGGGCCAAGGGCAAGATCCGCCGCATCAACGCCGATGGCAGCAACGCGCGCGAAATCCCGTTCACGATCAACGACACGCGCGGCATCCTCGATGCCCCGCACCCGGAAATCGCGGTCGCGCCTGATCGCTTCACCACCGCCATGCCGCGCTTCGCCAGCGTCTCGCCCGACGGGCGGCAGGTGGTGTTCGAAACGCTCGGCAAATTGTGGGTGAAGCCGGTTGCCGGCGGCGCCGCCCGCCGCCTGACGCGCGACAATGACGCCTTCGAACTGTTCCCCAGCTGGTCGCGCGACGGCAAGTCGCTGGTCTATGTCAGCTGGACCGACGACGGCCTCGGCCGGCTGCGCGTGATCGGCGCCAGCGGCGGCACCGCGCGCGACGTGACCGGCCAGCCGGGCCATTACGCGCGCCCGCGCTTCTCGCCCGACGGCAAGACGATCGTGTTCGAGCGCAGCGGCCATGGCGGGCTGACCAGCCCGAAATGGGCCGAGGATTCGGGCGTGTACCGTGTTGCGACCACCGGCGGCGCGGTCAGCCGCGTGCTGCGCGGCGCCGCCTCGCCGCAATTCGGCGCGGCCAACGACCGCATCTTCATGCTGGAGGATGAGCGCAAGGACGGAAAGTCGGTGCGCCAGCTCGTCAGCACCGACCTGTCGGGGCAGGACAAGCGCGTTCACGCCAATGGCGAACTCGCGACCGATTACATCGTCTCGCCGACCGGCGAATATGTCGCCTTCCGCCAGAATTACGCCGCCTATGTCGTCCCCCTGATGCCGGGCGGGCAGACGGTGTCGCTCTCACCCGACAGCAAGACGCTGCCGGTGACGAAGGTCAGCGCGGGCGGCGCCGATTATATCAACTGGTCGACCGACGGCACGCAGCTGCACTGGAGCCTGGGCCCGACGCTCTACACCGCGTCGACCGCCAGCCTGTTCCCCGCCGCGCCGCGCGGCGAAGGAACGCCCGGCTTCACCCCGCCGACCAGCGGCATCAGCCTCGCCATGGAGCAGGCGGCGGCCAAGCCGACCGGCACCGTCGCGATCACCGGTGCGCGGCTCGTCACCATGGCGGGCGAGGATGGCGGCATCATCGACGATGGCGTGGTGGTGATCCGCGGCGATCGCATCGTCGCGGTCGGCCCGCGCGCCTCCACCGCCATCCCCGCCGGCGCGACCACCGTCGATGCCGCGGGCAAGACGATCATCCCCGGTCTCATCGATGCGCACGCGCACGGTCCGGCCGGCACGGATGAGCTGGTGCCGCAGCGCAACTGGTCGATGATGCAGAACCTGGCGCTTGGCACCACCACGCTGCACGATCCGTCCAACCGCTCGAGCGAGATCTTCGCCGCGGCGGAGATGCAGCGCGCCGGCCTGATCCTCGCGCCGCGCATCTTCTCCACCGGCGAGATCGTTTATGGCGCGAAGGCCGCCGATGTGTACGCGCAGATCGACAGCCTCGACGATGCGCTGGCGCACGTCCGCCGGCTGAAGGCGCAGGGCGGCCACAGCGTGAAGAACTACAACCAGCCGCGCCGTGACCAGCGGCAGCAGGTGGTGGAAGCATCGCGGCGTGAGAACATGCAGGTCGTGGCGGAGGGCGGCTCGCTCTTCGGCCTCGACATGACTCACATCGCCGACGGCAATTCGACGCTGGAACACAATATCCCGCTCGAAACCTTCTACGATGACGTGCTTCAGTTCTTCTCGGCGTCGAAGACCAATTACACGCCGACGCTGGTGGTCAGCTACGGCGGCCTCGCCGGCGATCCGTACTGGCGCCAGGCGACGGATGTGTTCGCGCATCCGCTGCTGAAGGCGCATACCCCGCCGACGCGGCTGCTCGCCGACAACGCCCGCCGCATCAAGGCGCCCGACAACAATTTCGTCGACGACGACAATGCGCGCGAGGCGCACAAGCTGGCCAAGCGCGGCGTGCTCGTGTCGATCGGCGCGCATGGCCAGCAGGCCGGCATCGGCGCGCATTGGGAATTGTGGTCGTTCGTGCGCGGCGGGATGACCCCGCTGGAGGCGCTTCGTGCCGGCACGATCGTCTCGGCCCAGTCGCTCGGCATGGCGAAGGACATCGGCTCGCTGGAGGTGGGGAAGCTCGCCGATCTGGTGGTGCTCGATGCCGATCCCACGGCCGACATCCGCAACAGCGACAAGGTCCGCCAGGTGATGCTCGGCGGGCGGCTGTACGATGCGGCGACGCTCAACGAGGTCGCCACCGGCACGGCCAAGCGCGGCCGCTATTTCTGGGAGAATGGCGCCGCCGAGTAACCCCGGCGCCCTCCTCCACCCCATCCGCAACCCCTTGTGTTCGCCGCCCACCGGCGGCGAACGTCCGTCCCCCAGGAGTATGACCATGGATCGTCGCACCTTCCTCGGCAGCACCGGCGCTGCCGCTTTGGCGACTGCCGTTCCCGCCGCCGCGCAAAAGGCCGCCGCCCCGGCCGCCGCCGGCACCAACGACCAGCAGCTGCGCACCTTGCTCGACCGCATCTTCTACGAGCGGATCGACGAGAATCCGGAGGGCGCCACTGCGCTCGGCCTCGACACTGGTGAGCGTGCGGCGCTGAAGTCGCAGCTGAACGACGGCTCGGCCGCCGGCGCGCAGAAGGATCTGGCGCGCGCGAAGCGTGAACTGGCCGCGCTGCGCCAGATCAACCCCGCCTCGCTCTCCCCCGCCGCCCGGCTGGATTACGAGGTCGTCTCCTACCAGCTCCAGCGCGGCATCGCCGGTGCCGAGAAGTTCACCTACGGCGCCAGCATGGGCCGGTTCACGCCCTACGTCCTCACCCATCTGACCGGCGCTTATCGCGAGGTGCCCGATTTCCTCGATGCGCAGCACCGTATCAAGGATGCCGCCGACGCCGACGCCTATGTCGCGCGCGTCGCCGCCTTCGCCACGGCGATCGATCAGGATAGCGAGCGGCAGCGCGCCGACGCCGCGCGCGGCGTGTTCGCGCCCGACTATGTCCTCGACACCACGCTGAAGCTGATGGGCGGGCTGCGCGATCAGCCGGCCGCCTCGACCGTCCCGGTGACGGCGCTGGCGGGCAAGCTGAAGGCTGCGAACCTCCCCGACGCACGCGTCGCCGAAGCGACGAAGATCATGAATGAGCAGGTGTTCCCGGCGCTCGATCGCCAGCGCGCCTTGATCACCGAGCTGCGCGGTCGTGCGGTCCACGACGCGGGCGCATGGCGCCTGCCCGATGGCGAGGCCTATTACGCTGCGGCGGTCGAGGCCGCGACCACCGTCGCCATGTCGGGCGAGGAAGTGCATCGCCTCGGCCTTGCCCAGGTGGCCGAGATCAGCAACCGGATCGACGGCATCCTGAAGGCACAGGGCATGACGCAGGGCAGCGTCGGTGAGCGGCTGGTCGCGCTCAACAAGCGCCCGGATCAGGTCTATCCCAACACCGACGCCGGCAAGGAGCAGCTGGTCGCGCAGCTCAGCGCGCAGGTCGTCGCCATGCAGAAGCGCCTGCCCGAGCAATTCTCCTTCATCCCGAAGGCGCCGGTCGAGGTCCGCCGCGTGCCCAAGTCGATCGAGGCGGGCGCTCCGGGCGGCTATTACCAGAACGCCTCGCTCGATGGGTCGCGCCCGGGCATCTATTACATCAACCTGCGCGACAGCTTCGATCGCCCCAAGTTCGGCCTCGCCACCCTGTCCTATCACGAGGCGGTGCCGGGCCATCACCTGCAGGTGATGACCGCGCTCGAATCGCAGGACATTCCGCTCATCCGCCGCCGCGGCGGCTTCAGCGGCTATACCGAGGGCTGGGCGCTCTATTCGGAGCAGCTGGCGGACGAAATGGGTATGTACGAGGGCGATCCCCTCGGCCAGGTCGGCTATCTCCAGTCGCTGCTGTTCCGCGCGACGCGCCTCGTCGTCGACTCCGGCATGCATCACAAGCGCTGGAGCCGCGAGAAGGCGACCGATTACTTCATCGCCACCACCGGCATCGCGCGCGGCCGCAGCCAGAATGAGATCGACCGCTACACCGTCTGGCCGGGCCAGGCGTGCAGCTACAAGATCGGCCACACCGTCTGGGCGCGCCTGCGCGATGCGGTGAAGCAGAAGCAGGGCGCCGCCTTCGACCCGCGCAAGTTCCACGCGGTGCTGCTCGACGGCGCGATGCCGCTGACCATCCTGGAACGCATGGTGACAGAGCGGATGCTGAAGGCGTAACGCCGCCCGGCCTTTCCGGGCCGCCATCTGCGCCGCCACCTACGCCACCCTCGCTAAGGAGGCAGGATCCCGTCGATCCTGCGCCTTTGCGGCGGTGGCGTTTGTGTTAGGGGTCGGGGCACATACGGGAGAGGCACCAATGCAGACCTATGACGACGTCGTGAACGGCCGCCGCAGCATTCGCGGGTTCAAGCCCGATCCCGTCCCCCGCGCGCTGATCGAGGAAGTGCTGGCGCTCGCCATGCGCTCCCCCTCCTCGCTCAACACGCAGCCGTGGAACTTCACCGTCGTCACCGGCGAACCGCTCGACCGCATCCGCCAGGGCAATACCGAGCGCAACCTCGCCGGCGTGCCCCATTCGCGCGAATTCCGGCTGGGCGAGGATTATGGCGGCGTCCACCGCGAGCGGCAGATCGAGATCGCCAAGCAATTGTTCGGCGCAATGGGCATCGCGCGCGAGGACAAGGCGAAGCGGCATGACTGGGTGCTGCGCGGCTTCCGCCAGTTCGACGCCCCCGTCTCGATCGTCATCACCTATGATCGCGTGCTGCTGGGCAGTGACATCGCGCCGTTCGATTGCGGCGCGGTCACCACCGCATTGGTCAACGCCGCCTGGTCGCGGGGGCTGGGCTGCGTCATCAACAGCCAGGGGATCATGCAATCACCGGTAGTGCGCGAACATGCCGGCATCCCCGACGATCAGGTGATCCAGACCTGTGTCGCCATGGGCTGGCCCGATGACAGCTTCCCGGCCAATGCCGTCGTGTCGCGCCGCAAGCCGGTGAGCGAGGCAGCCCGCTTCGTCGGCTTCGCCGACTGACGCGCAGGCGCGCGGTCGGAAGCGGGCGCAAAACAAGAAAGAGCCTGCCGGCGATCCGAACCGACGTGGAGTGCCGCGGTTCGGCGCCGACAGGCCCAGATGAACGGGCGGGAGCCCCTCCTCCCGCCGTCGTTCAGCGCGGAAAGCGCTTGTCCATCCAGCCCAGGATCGCGCGGTTCACCTCGTCGGGATATTCCTGCTGCGTCCAATGGCCCGATTTCTCGACCAGCACCTTGTCCAGATCCGGCACGTAGCGTTCCATCCCCTCGGCCATCGCCGGACTCAGCACCACGTCATTTTCCGCCATCACCATCAGCGACGGCACCTCGACCTTCTCGACAAGGTCCGCCGAGGCCTGCCAGTTGCGCGTGAAATTGCGGTACCAGTTGATCCCGCCGGTGAAGCCGGTCGCGGCAAAGGTCTGCGCAAAGGCCGCAATCTCGTCGTCGCTCAGGAATTGCTGCTGGTCGGTCGCCGGGTCGTACAGCTTCAGCCCTTCGCCCAGCGCCAGCGTGCGCTGCTCGGCCGGCAGCTTCTCATATTCCTTCAGCGTCAGCATCGGCTTGCGCATGAAATAGCGCATCGACCGTTCCGGGTCGGCGCCCAGCGCGGCATCCGCCTCCCCCGGCTTCTGGAACCAGACGATGTACATGTCATCGCCATAGACGTGGCGCATCGCGGCGATCGGATCATTCTCGCCGCGCGGCAGGAACGGCGTGTTGACCCCGATCACCCCCGCGCACCGCTCCGGATAACGCAGCGCGAATTGCCACACGACCATCCCGCCCCAGTCATGGCCGCAGGGAATCGCTTTTTCGATACCCAGCGCGTCCATCAACCCGGCGATGTCGGCGGTCAGATGCTCGAGGTCATAATCCTCGACCTTCTCCGGCCGGCTGGTCAGCCCATAGCCGCGCTGGTCGGGCGCGATCGCCCAGCGCCCCGCCTTCTCGAACGCCGCCAGCTGGTGCCGCCACGAAAACGCCAGTTCGGGAAAGCCGTGGCAGAAGATGACGGGCACGCCCTCGCCCCGTGGCCCGACCTCATAATAGGCCATGCGGATGCCGTTGGTGTCGGCATATTGCACCGGCGGCATTGCCTCGGCGAGCGCGCGCGGCGCTTCCATCGCATCGTTCATCGGCGCGCTCATGCCCGCAACTCCGGCCGGACGACGACCTTGCACTGTTTTTCCGGGTCGGCCAGCGCGGCAAAGGCGGCGGCGACGTCATCCAGCCCGACCTCGTCAGTGATCGCCGGCAGCACGTCGATCTTGCCATCCGCGATATTGACCAGCGTCGCGGCGAATTCGCCCGCGGTGTAGCCAAGCACGAAGCGGAAATCGATCTGCTTGTTGATGCACAGGAACGGCTCGATCTTGTCGGTCTCCATGCACACGCCGACCACGATCACCTGCGTGCCCACCGGCACCGATTCGATGATGTTCTGCAGCACGCCGGGCACGCCGACGCATTCGAACACGATCGCCTTCTTGCCGGCCTGACCGCTCATCATCGCGGCCATCCGCTCGGACGAGGTGCGCGGCACGCCCAGCTCGCTCCACTTGGTATGCGGCGATTCCTTTGCCGGATCGACGATGATGTCGGCGCCCATCTTCTCCGCCACGGCGCGCCGCGCGGGCGAGAAATCGGCCGCCACCACCGGGCCCAGCCCGCGCGATTTCAGCGCCGCGATCACCGCCAGGCCCACCGGCCCGCACCCGATGACGAGGTTCACCGTGTCCGGCCCCGCCGCCGACATAGCGACGGCGTGTTCGCCCACCGCGAACGGCTCGGTCATCGCGGCCTGCACGTCGCTGAGCCCGTTGGGCACCTCGATCAGCATCGCCTCGCTCAGCACCATCTGCTCGCTGTAGCCGCCGGGATAATTGTTCGAATAACCGATCGCCTCATAGCCCTGCGGCTTCATCGCGATCGGCATAGAAACGACGCGAGTCCCCGCCTTCAGCGTCTTCGCCGATCCCGGGCCATGATCGAGGATCTCGGCGGAGAATTCATGGCCGAAGATCATGTCCTTCGACGGGTCGGTACGCGATTTCTCGCCCGTCCGCTCGCCCAGTTCCAGCATGTTCTCGAACGAATGGACGGCGTGAAGGTCGGAACCGCAGATGCCGCAGGCCAGCGTCTTGACCAGCACCTCGCCCTGACCGGGCGTCGGATCGGGTACCTCGTCACACACCAATTGCTTGTTGCGTCTCACCACTGCGCGCATCGCGAGCCACCCTCTCCTGTCGTCCGGCCTGTTCCGGCGGATCATGCGTCGCATGGTGGCGCGCGCCCTCGTCCGGCGCAACCCTTATAATCATAACATGTTCGTATTTATTGCACGTGATCGGTATTTGGCGTATCCGGCCGTCAATCATGGTCGGAGGGACGAATGGTCGGCAACAGCGTGCCCGGCAGGCTGCAGGAACAGGTTATTGTGGTCGGCGCGGGGATTGCGGGGCTGTGCACTGCGCTGCGGCTGGGCGGCGGCACGCGCCGGCTGCTGCTGCTGGAACGTGACGACGCCCCGCCGGAGGGTGGCCCTGATGTGGCGTTCGACCAGTGGCAGCGCCGCGGCGTCGGCCAGCTGCGGCAGAGCCACGCCTTCCTCGCCCGGCTGCGCAACATCATCCGCGACGAACATCCCCAGCTGCTCGCCGATCTCTACGCCGCCGGGTGCCGCGACATCGCCTTCCCGGACATGCTGCCGCCCACACTGCGCGCGCGCTACGTGCCCGCGCCGGGGGATGAGGATCTGACCATCATCACCAGCCGGCGCACGACGATCGAACTCGTCATCCGCCGCTATGTGGAGCAGCTTCCCGGCGTCACGATCCGCAGCGGGGTGAAGGTGCGCGAGCTTATCCAGGATCGCGACGGCTCGGGCCTGATCCACGTCACCGGGGTAATCGCCGATACCGTCAACGGGCGCGAGGAAATCCGCGCCGACGTGGTGGTCGACGCTGGCGGCAAGGCGGCCAATCTGATCGAGCAGTTGATCAAGGCCGGCGCACCGATCGGCGAAGCGGCGGAGACCGCCGGCGTGCTCTATTTCACCCGCCACTACCGCCTCCACGACGGGCAGGAGGAGCCGCCGCGCGGCGAGATCGCCGCCTCGGGGGACCTTGGCTATCTGAAGTTCGGCGTCTTTCCGGCCGACAACCATCGTTTCTCGATCACGCTGTGCGTGCCGGAGATCGAACACGGCCTGCGCCGCGCGGTGATGGACGGCGACATGTTCCAGCGCATCTGCATGGCGATGCCGGGCATGGCGCCCTGGGTCGATCCGGCAAAATCGGAACCGGTCGGCAAGGTCATCGGCATGGGCGACCTCCACAGCCGGTGGCGCAGCCTCGTCACGGACGGGCGACCGGCCGTGCTCGGCTATTTCGCGATTGGCGACGCCTTGGTACGCACCAACCCGCTCTATGGCCGCGGCTGTTCGCTCGCTGCGGTCAGCGCGGGCGTGCTGCGCCGCGCGCTCGATTCGGGCAGCGATCCGGCCGCGCGCCTGCTGGTCTATGACGGCGGCATCCGCGCAGAGGTGAAGCCCTATTACGACCTGATGCTGAAACAGGATCGCTCCGCCATCCGCCGCGCGCGCGCGACGCTGACGCCCGGCCACCGCCCGCGCGTCAAGGCGCGCCTCGCCAAGAGCTTCGTCGACGACGGCATCACCATCGCGGCGCGATCCGACATCAATCTGATGCGCGCGATGATGCGCGGCTTCCACATGCTCGAACATCCCGAGGCATGGCTGAAACGGCCCGCCAACCTCAGCAAGGTCCTGAGCTATTGGGCGCGCGGGCGACGGCGCAATGCCGCGGCCTATGCGCCCATCCCCGGCCCGGACCGCCCCGAACTGATGGCGCGGCTGGGGCTCGATCCACAGGCGGACATGCTCGCCGCCTGACCGCAGCACGGGCGCGCGGCGTGCCCGCGCGCCCCACGCCTCACCCGGCGGTGGCGCCGATCGGGATCGGCGTCGCGGCAGCAACCTCGGCGTCGATCGTCGCAAACAATTTGCCCGCCGCCATCTCGTCGCGCGTCCGCTCCGGCTCCAGCGTCGCCATATGGTCCAGCCGCACCAGCTCGCGCGGCACGTACCAGTGCAATGTGTCGCTGTGATACGCCTCCCACACCGTCTCGGCGACCTCGCGTGGCGGAATGGCGCGGAACACGCCGGCCTTGGGCGCGCTCGCCGCCGCGCCTTCCGGCAGGATCGGCGTATCGATCAGCGCCGGCAACACGTCGGCGACGCGCACGCCATAGGGCTTCAGCTCGATCGCCAGCGCCTCGGTCAGCCCCTTCACCGCATGCTTCGTCGCCGAATAGACCGCGATCATCGGCATGCCATAGGTCGCCGACGAGGAGGATGTGGTGAAGCACAGCGACCCCGGCGTCGCCTTCAGCAGCGGGATCGCCAGATGGATGCCGGTCAGCACGCCAATGAAATTGACCTGTACCACCGCCAGCACATCGTCCCACGGCTGGTCGGCGAACGGCCCGCCCCGCCCGATCCCGGCATTGTTGTAGAGCAGGTCGAGCTTGCCGTCGGTGCACGCCGCAAAGGCGTCGAGCGCCGCGCGATACGCCTCGCGATCAGTGACGTCGAGCCGCTGGACAAGGCAATTGTCCGCGCCCAGCTCATCCCTCAGCCGCGCCAGCCCGGCCTCGTTGACGTCCACCCCGCCGACGAACCAGCCTTCGCCGGCGAACAGCCGCGCGGTCTCCAGCCCCATGCCCGATGCCGCGCCGGTGATGAAGATCGCCTTGCGCCCATTGGCGCGCGCGCCGCCGTCCACGCCGCTCATTCCGCCGCCTCCGATTTCTTGTCGAGGCCCATCGCGGCCAGGATTTCGGGGCGGATATTCTCCGTCCCTTTCTTCTGGATATGGTCGGCCAGCCGCGCGCCGACCGCCGCCTGCGCCTCGCCGATGAAGCGCGGGCGGTTCGCCGCCGCCCATTCGATCGACGCCTCGCGATTGGCGTTCACCCCGTTCACCGCCGGCATGACGTAGCGCGCGATCAGCTCATAGGATTTCTTCTTATTGTCCCATTCGGCCCAATTGTGGTCCATCATCAGGAACGCGCCGAACCCGCCCGATTGCTCGCGCAGCCGCTCGATCTGCTTCACCGCATCCTCGGGCGTGCCGATCACCGCCATGCCCGAATTGACCAAGGCGTCGACCGGGTCGCTGCCATCCGCCGGGGCGAGCGGCAGCGCCGCCACCTCACGGAAATAGTACAGCCATTTGTCGAGGCCGAAGCGGACCTGCGCACGCGCCTCCTCGCGCGTCGCGGCGACATGCATCGGCCCGACCAGCCGCCACTGACTACGGTCGACGCGCGTGCCGCTATCGGCCGCCTGCTGCTCGGCGATCGCCCAGTTGGACGCCAGCGCATTGAACCCGCCGCTTTGCGTGGCGCCGATCGACAGCAGCCCCAGGCCGTGCCGCCCCGCCGCCGTCGCGCCCGATGGCGACACCTGGCTCGCCACGCTGATCTCCACTGACGGGCGGCTGTACGGCAGCATCTGCAACCGCGCCTCGTTCAGCTCGAACCAGTCGGTCTTCTTCGTCACCTGCTCACCGCGCAGCAGCGGGACGAGCACGTCGATCGCCTCGTCCATCCGGTCGCGCTGCTTGGCGACGGGAATGCCCATCATGAACGCGTCCGATGGCAGCGCGCCCGGTCCGACGCCGAACATCACGCGCCCGCGGGTGATATGGTCCAGCTGGTTGATCCGGTCCGCCAGCATCAACGGGTGGTGGTACGGCAGCGACGACACGCCGGTCCCCAGCCGGATGTGCCGCGTCCGCTCCGCCACGGTGGCGATGAACAATTCGGGGCTGGCGATCAGTTCGTAGCCGGCCGAATGATGCTCGCCGAGCCACGCCTCGTCATAGCCCAGTTTGTCCATGTGGACGACGAGATCCAGGTCGCGCTCCAGCGCCAGCGTCGGGTTCTCGTTCAACGGGTGGAAGGGCGCAATGAACGCCCCGAAGCGAATCCTCTCTCCCGCCATCTCTTCTCTCCTCCTGCCCTGTTTGGCGGCGATGCTACGCCGCACCACCGGCGGAGGCCATATGGATTCTGCAACATGTTATGATAATTTGCCCCGGCGCGGCGTTGCGGCTAAGGGACGGGGTGCCTAGGGTCCATGCCATGCAGAGGAATTACGGATGAGCCGCCGCGAGGAGGCGAAGGCTGAGCGTCGCCACCGCATCATCGCGGCCGCCCGCGATCTGATCAAGGAAACCGGCGACACCGGGCTGTCGATGCGCGCCATCGCGGCGCGCGCCGGCGTATCGCTCACCACGCCCTACAATCTGTTCGGCTCGAAACGCGCGATCGTCATCGCCTTGCTGGAGGATGTGCGCGAATTCCACGAACGCTTCTCGCAATTGCGCAGCGTCGGCCCGGTCGACCGCATCTTCCAGGCAGTGTCGATCACCATCGCCTATCTCGCCGACGACCCCGATTTCTACCGCACCCTGTGGACCGAGGCGCTGCGCTTCGACAGCAAGGAATTGCGCGGTGAGCTTCAGTCGCCGCAGCGCTACGGTTTCTGGTTCTCGCTCCTGGGGGAGGCGCGCAACGAAGGCGCGCTGCTGCCGGGGCTGGAGCTTGATCCGCTGCTCCACGCGCTCGACGGCGTCTATGTCGCCGCGATGCTCGCCTGGGTGCTCGGCGCGATCGACGTGCAGGAGATTGAGGCGCATGTCAGCTACGGCTATGCGCTGGTGCTGCGCGGCGCGGCGACGCCCGAATATAGCGCCGCGATCGAGGAAAAGCTGATGGGCTATCAGCGCGACCTGATGACGCTGCGCCCGGCCGTCGTCGCCGCCTAGGGCCATTCGGGCGCCGCCCCGGCACGCGGCCGGGGCGGCGCCCTTCTGCATTACGCCTTGATCGCGGCCAGTGCCTGGTCGAAATCGGCGATCAGGTCATCGGCATCCTCGACGCCGATCGAGATGCGCACCAGATTGTCGGTAATGCCCAGCGCCGCCTTGCGATCATCGGCGACCGACAGGTGAGTCATCCCCGCCGGGTGGCTCGCCAGCGTCTCGGTGCCGCCGAGGCTCACCGCCAGCTTGGCGATCTTCAGCGCGTCGAGGAACGCGAACGCCTCCGGCTCGCCGCCCTTCAGGTACAGCGAGAAGGTCGAACCCGCGCCGCTGCAATGGCGGCGATAGATGTCGGCCTGCCTTTTGTTCTCGCCCCGCTCCAGGAAGCCGAGGTAGCCGACTTTCTCCACCTTGGGATGCGCGGCCAGGAATTCGCACACCTTGGCGGCATTCTCGCCCGCCCGGCTCATGCGCAGTTCCAGCGTCTCGAGGCTGCGCAGCAGCATCCACGCCGTATTCGGGTCGCAGATCGTGCCGATCGTGTTGCGCATCAGCCGGATGGTGTTGATGTGCTCCTTCGATCCCAGCACGCCGCCCGCCACCAGGTCCGAATGGCCGCCGGCATATTTGGTCAGCGAATAGACGACGATGTCCGCGCCCTGCTGCAGCGGCTTGGCCCACAGCGGCCCCAGGAACGTGTTGTCGATCGCGATCGGCGGCTTGTTCTCGCCGGTGAAGATCGCGTCACGGCTCGCCGCGACCGCTTCCACGTCGACCAGCGCGTTGGTCGGGTTGGCCGGGCTTTCGAGATAGATCAGCGCGACATTGCCGGTCGCAGCCTCGGTCAGCACCGCGTCGATCTCCTCGCGCGTCGCACCGGCCGGGAAGTCGAGCCACTTCACGCCGAACTTGCCCAGGATTCGCGCGATCAGCGTCTCGGTCGCCGCATAAAGCGGGCCGGAATGGACGATCGTGTCGCCCGGCTTGGTCATCGACAGGAACAGCGTGGCGATGGCCGACATGCCGCTGGAAAAGGTCAGCGCATCCTCGGCATCTTCCCACACGCTCAGCCGGTCTTCCAGGATCTCCTGGTTCGGCCCGTTGAAGCGCGAATAGACAAGGCCCTCGGCCCCGCCCGGGCGCTTGCCGGTCACGCCCTCGAAATGGCGCTTGCCGGCAGCGGCATTGGGGAAGACGAAGGTGGAGGTGAGGAAGATCGGCGGCTTCAGCGCGCCTTCGGACAGCGCCGGATCATAGCCGTGGCCCATCATCAGCGTCGCCGGCTTCAGCTTGCGCCCGCCGATCTCCTCGACCGCCGCCTTGGGTGAGACGCGCGGGGCGACGCCGGTCAGGTCGGCTTCGGTTTCCTTGGTCATTCAGTAACTCCGGTCGGTGGCAGGTTGATCGCCACCTTGCCGGCAGTCTTACGGCCGGTGGCCTCATCCCGCCATCATTTGGCGACGTAAGGGGTGAAGGCGCCGATGACGCAGCTGCCGGTCGGGAAACGCGCCGTGCGATCGACCGTTTCCGCAATGTCACCGCGGCACAGCCGGGGGCCGAACTGGCGCGTGACCAGCATGTCGCCGCGCGCCACGCCCTCGCACCCGCCGTTGGTATTGCTGACATAGATGCGGTTGCGCCCTTCGCGATAGACCAGCTTGTCGCCGATCGCGCGCAGCGAGATGGTGCGGAAACGCGTGTCGATGCAATCGACCTGCGGCTGCGGGGTCAGCCGCGCGAGGTCGCGTTCCAGCTGCATCCGGTCGCGCTCCTGTGGGCCGGGCCGGTCGGTGCCCGCGCCGCTCGCACAGCCAGTGGCGGCAACGGCGGCGGCCCCGGCCATCGCGGCAAGCGCAAAGGTTGTCAGCACCCTGGCCATCATCATCCCTCCATGCTCGCGCGCAGGTTTGTCCTGTCGCGCCACCAACGTTTCTACCCGCGAAAACTATCCTTCGCCGCTCGTAGTTCACCCAGTCGGGCGGCGCTGTCGGCGCGCAGGAAGGGATTGGTCGCCAGCTCCTCGCCGATGGTGGTCGGGATCGTCGCCTCGCCCGCGGCACGCGCCGCATCCACGCGGCCCATCCGGTGCCGGATCGCCTCATTGTCGGGCTCGGCGACCAGCGCATAGCGGCCGTTCGACTGGGTATATTCATGCCCGCAATAGACGCGCGTTGCCGGCGGCAGCGTGGCGTAGCGCTGCATGTTGCCGAACATGTCGTCCGGGGTGCCCTCGAACAACCGGCCGCAGCCCATCGCGAACAATGTGTCGCCAGTGAAGATCGCAGCGTCATCGGCAAAGTGGAAGGCGACATGTCCCTGCGTATGCCCGGGCACCCGCATCACCGCCGCGCGATGCGCGCCCAGCGTCACCACATCGCCTTCGCCCACGCCATGGTCGATCTGCCCGATCTTCTCGCGCTCCGCCTCCGGCCCGGTGATCCGCGCACCGGTCGCCGCGACGATCGCACCATTGCCGCCGACATGATCGGGGTGCCAATGCGTGTTCCAGATGTCGGTGATCGTCCACCCGCGCGCCGCCGCCGCATCCAGCACCGGCTGCGCCTCGCCCGGATCGATCACCATCGTCGCGCCCGATGCGGGGTCGTGGACCAGCCAGCTGTAATTGTCGCTCAGCACCGGCACGCGCACGATTTCCAGCGCCCCCGTCGCTGCTTCAGCCGGCACCCTCTCCTGTGACAATGGCATCATAGCCCCTTTCATTGAATTCGATCAGGCAGAAACCGTGGCCGAACGGATCGGCAAAGCCCGCGATCCGGCCATAGGGTGCCGCACGCACCCCCGTCTCGTCCACCGCCTCCGCCGCGATGGCGGCCGCGCGCGCCGTGTCGAGGTCATCCACCGCAATGTCGAAATGCACCGGCGTCCAGTGCCGGCGATAATCGCGGCGCGCCGGCGAGGCATCGCTCGCCACGCTGCCGTCCGCCTGTTCCAGCAGATAGAGCGGCGCTTCCAGCCCCAGCAGCTCGACCGCGCCTGCCCCGATCCGCCGCCCGACCCGCAGGCCGAGCGCGCGGCAGTAAAAGGCCTCCGCTCGCGCGAGATCGGGAACGTCGAGGTTCACGATCAGTCGCGCGGGCGCGGGCATCACCAGGTCCCGGTATTCGGCATCGACGCCCAGGGTTCCTGCGGCGGCTTCGGCCCGTTCAGCTGAAGCAGCTCGATCGAAATGCCGTCGGGCGTCTTCACGAACGCCATATAGCCGTCCCTCGGGGGGCGGTGGACGGTATAGCCGGCGTCGAGCACCGCCTGGCACGTCGCGTAGATATCGTCGCAATCATAAGCGAGGTGCCCGAAATTGCGCCCGCCGGTATATTCCTCCGGCGCGCTGCCATCCTCGGGCGGCCAGTTATAGGTCAGCTCCACCTCGGCATGGGCGCGCTCGCCCGGCCCGCGCATGTCGTCCGGCGTGGCGAGGAAGATCAGCGTGAACCGCCCTGCCTCGCTCTCGGTACGGCGCACTTCCTTCAGGCCCAGCACCTCAAAGAATTTGATCGTCTCTTCCGGGTTGGTGACCCGGATCATGGTGTGCAGATAGCGCATCAATCCTCCATGCTCATTTCTGTTCGCCGCCTTTCTGTTCGTCAGCGCCGAACTGTGCCAGCGCGCGCGCCGCCGATTGTCCCGCGGGCCGATCGGGCGCCAGCCGCACCGCTTCCCCCCACGCCGCCTTGGCGCCGGCCTCGTCGCCCGCCGCGGCGGCGATATTGCCCGCTTCCAACTGCACCTGCGCGTCATCGGCCGATCGGCGCAGCGCCTGCGCGATATCGGCGCGCGCCCGGCCCAGGTCGCCGTCACGCCGCGCCAGCGTCGCCGACAGGAGCCAGGCGAGCGGATCGTCCGCCGCATCCTTCACCGCCATGTCGAGGTCAGCGCGCGCCGCCTTGCTGTCGCCGATCGCCACCAAGGCACGGGCGCGGTCGAGCGCCGCCTCGCCGCGCTCCATGCCGGTCAGCGTGCCCGCCGCCAGCGCCGCGTCGAGCGCGGATCGCGCCTTCGCCGCATCCTGCCCGGCGAGCCAGGCATTGCCGGCCTGCGCCCAGTAACGCGCCGCCGCCTCGTCCTGCGCCAGTTCCGCCGCCCGCGCCGCTTCCTCGAACGCGGCGGCCGCCGCCGGAAAACGGTTCTGCCCGGCGAGCGCCAGGCCCAGGCAGCCGCGCCCGGCCGCGCTGCGATCAAGCGACGCTCGCCGCTCCGCCGCAACCGGATCCTGCGCAGCCAGCGCAACGCAGCTGGTCACCGAGGGAGCGGCAACCGATGGCGCAGCAACGGGAGGCGCCGCCGCCGAAGGGGTCGCGGCCTGAAGCGCGGCAAGAAGCAGGATCATGGCAGCAGGCCCCCGACGAATCGGGTCAGCAGCGCAATGTCCGCCTCGCGCGACAGGCGATGATCGCCGTCCTTCACCAAAATCAACTGCACGTCGTCGGACCGGATCAGCTCGGCCAGCCGCACCGATTGCGCCCAGGGCACGTCGGGGTCACGCTGGCCATGGATCAGCCGCACCGGGCAATCGATCGCGATCGGCCCGTGCATCAGCCGGCTCGCCTCGCCCGCCTGCCAGAAACGGCGGGTATAGACGGTCGGCGCCGGGCCATAGGGGTTGGCCCGCTCCAGCTTGTTATATTGCAGGATGTAGAGCTTTTCGGGCTGGCTGAATCCCCAGTCGGTGAAATCGGGCGCGGCGGCGATACCGACCATGCCGACCACGCGATCGGGCCGTGCCAGCGCCGCCAGCAGCATGATCCACCCGCCCATCGACGATCCCACCAGCACCACCGGGCCCTCGACGGCATGGTCGATCATCGCCAGCGCATCGTCGCGCCAGTCGGTCAGCGACTGATCCTCGAACTTGCCCTCGCTCTCGCCGCAGCCGGCATAGTCGAACCGCAGGAACGCCCGGCCGTTCTCGCGCGCCCAGGCCTCCAGCGCCAGCGCCTTGGTGCCGCTCATGTCGCTGGCATAGCCGGGCAGGAACACGATCGTCGGGCCGTCGCCCTCGGTCAGGTGATAGGCGAGGCGGGGGCGCTGGGCTTCGGTCATCGCGCGCGATGTAGGGGCGATCGCCCGATTGCGAAAGGCGACAGCATCGCGATGCGACGCCGCGCCGCCGCGATCAGATCACATATTCGACCGTCTTCAACTGCGTTTCCGCATCGCGCTTCGCGGTGCGCTTGGCGACCATCTCGGCATGCAGCTCGGCGATCGTGCGGCTGCCGGTGGTCTTGAACGCGAACGGCAGCACGCCGTGGATCACTGCGCCCACGCCGCCCGCCAGCATCCGCATCCCGAACCGCGTCGCGACGCCGAAATGCTCGGCATAGCTTTCCCCGACGGACTCGGGGTGATCCAGGAACAGGCGGCGGAACAGGGTGGGATTGGTCGTGCGCATCATGAGACCTTATCACGCCTGTCGATCTGCGTCAGCATCTCCGCGGCCAGCAGCGGCAGCGTATCGTCACGCGCGCCCATCACCACGATCCGGTCGCCCGGCCGGGCATTGGCCACCAGATGCGCCGCCGCCGCCGCCCGCTCGGCGATATGGCGCGCATTGCCGCCGCTGATCGTTATGTCATTGGCGATATCGGCGCTGGTCACCTCGCGGCTCACCGTCCCGCCCTGATAGACCGGGTCGGGCAGCACCAGCAGGTCATCGACGCCCAGCCCGTCGAGGAACGTCTGCACCAGTTCGCGCCGCATCGTCTTCAACGGACCATAGCCATGCGGCTGGAACAGGACGAGCAGCCGGCCCGGAAAGGCGTGAAGCGTGGCAAGCGTGGCGGCGATCTTGTCAGGGTTGTGCCCGAAATCATCGATCACCGTGACCCCGTCAGCGGTGCCGATGACGTCGAACCGGCGCTTCAAACCGGTGTAGGCCGAAATTCCCCGGAGAGCGGCCGGCAGCGTGACGCCCGCGGCCAAAGCTGCCCCGGTAGCGGCCAGCGCATTGGCGACATTATGCCGCCCCGGAACACCCAGGCGGACGCTTTCACCGTTCAGCGTGAAGGACACCGCGAACGGCTCCTCCACCACATCGCGCGCCACCAGATCCGCCTCGCCGCCCAGCGAGAATGTCGTCACCCGCTCCCGCGGCACCCGCATCGCCAGCGCCGCGGCATCGGGATTGTCGGCATTGACGATCGCGTGGCCCGCCTTGGCAATGAAGTCGCCGAACAGATTGTTCAATTCTTCCAGTGACTTGTGGTCAAGGCTGACGTTGTTCAGCACCGCGATCCGCGGCGTGTAGAGCGCGATCGACCCGTCGCTCTCATCCACCTCGCTGACGTACGGCGCCCCCTCGCCCACCAAGGCGCTGGCGAACGGCCGGTCGGCGCCGGCGAAATCCTTCATCACCGCGCCGTTCATCACCGTCGGATCCATCCCCGCATCGTGCAGGATCCGCGCGATCATCCCGGTAACCGTCGATTTTCCGCTCGTCCCCGCCACCCCGATCGGCAGCCGGCTGGCGTTGAACAGCGCCGCGTTGAGCTCGGCACGGCTCATCCGCGGGCAGCCCAGCCGCGTCGCCGCGACAATGTCCGCGACCGTATCCTCAACCGCGGCGGAGGCGACGACGATCTGCTCGGTCGAGGTAATCCCGCTGCCGTCCTGCGGGAACAGCGCGACGCCCTTCGCCTCAAGGTCGGCGAACTTGGCCGGCACCCGCCCCTGGTCGAGGCCCCGGTCCGATCCCGCAACGCTCGCGCCGCGCCCGGCGAGGATCATCGCCAGCGGCATCATCCCCGATCCGCCGACACCGACGAAGAAGAAGCGTTTTCCTGCGATGTTGCCGTCCTGCATGGCCGCGGGCTATCGCCGCCGCGGGGCTTGGGCAAGGCGAAGGCGACGAGGCACATGACATTGCGGCCGATACGAAGGGTGCAGGCGTGAGGATCGGCATCGTCGCGCCCGCGAACAGCGCCAGCCCCGACATGGTCGCCCCGCTCACCGCTTATGCCGCGCTCGCCTATCCGGAGGTGGAGCTCGTCTTCCATCCGCAATGCTGGGAAAGCGACGGTCATTTCGCCGGCCCGGACGCGCGCCGCGCCGCCGCCTTCCTCGAATTCGCCAATGATCCCGGTTTCGCCGCGATCTGGTTCGCGCGCGGCGGCTATGGCTCCAACCGAATCCTCGACGCCGTCATGCCGCAGCTCAACGACGCGGCACGGCGCAAGAAATATGTCGGCTATTCGGACATGGGCTTCATGCTCGCCGCGCTTTACGCCCGCCGCATCGGCCAGGTCGCGCACGGGCCGATGCCGGTCGACGTGCTGCGCAGTTCGGGCGGCGGCGACGCCACGGTCGCCCGCTCGCTCGGCTGGATCGCGCGCGGCGAACGGCAGGGGCTGGAGCCGGGCCTCGGCCGCCGCCCCGCTGCCGCCTTCAACCTCGCCATCCTCGGCGCACTGATCGGCACGCCCTGGCTACCCGATCTCACCGACCACGAATTGCTGATCGAGGAAGTGGCGGAGCCGCTCTACAATGTCGACCGGCTGCTGTTCACCATGGCCAACGCGACGCAGCTGCGTGGCATCGCCGGTGTGCGCCTCGGCGCCGTCACCGCGATCAAGGACAATAATCCGCGCTGGGGCGAGACGCTGGACACGATGATCCGCCGCTGGTGCCGCGACATGGGCGTGCCGTTCCTCGGCCCGGCGGAGGTCGGCCATACCCAGACCAACCGCGTCGTGCCGTTCGGCCTCGCCTGAGCCGTTACCCGCCGGTCAGTCGGCCGGTGCCGTGGCGAGCGCGTCGGCCAGCCACGGCGGGATGATCGCATCGCCCAGCGACTCGACCCGGCGATGCTCCACCATCAGCCCCAGTGCGGGATAGGTCGCTCGCGTCCGGTCCCCCGCTTCGGTCAGCGGCGCGACGACCAGCCGGCGATTGACCTTGGAGCGGTAGTTCATCCGCGCGGTATTCTCCTGCCCGACATAACATCCCTTGCCGAAAGTGACGCCGTTCAGCTCGCGCGCATTGCATTCCAGCCACAATGTCTCGCCGCTGCCCAGCTCGCCGACCCCCTCGGTCACGCCCAGCGACAGGCGGTGGGCCAGCCAGCCCTCCGCCGCCTCGCCGGGCGCGGCGATCCACCGCTGCCCCAGCGCGGCGAGCCGCGGGTCGGGCACGCCCTCGCTGCCGTCCACGGCCCAATGCACCGCCAGCGAATCGTCGCGCGCGATCGCGATCTTGCGCCGCAGCCGATACAGCGTCAGCCGCTTGGCCAGCGCGTCGGCCTGCTCCCCCTCGCAATCGAGCAGCAGGTCCTCGCCATCGGCCCACACCAGGAAATCGAACAATGCCTTGCCTTGCGGGGTCAGCAGCGCCGTCCACACCGGCAGCGGCCCCGTGACATCATTGGTCACCAGCCCCTGCAGGAATCCGCGAACATCCTCCCCGCTGAGGCGTAGGACGGCGCGATCGGTGAGCATGGTGGCGTTGGTCATGCCGACAAGCTAGGGCGTTCCGGCCCTATTCCAAGCTCCCGGATTGTCCGATGACCGACCGCCTCACCATCCGCCGCCCCGACGACTGGCACGTTCACCTGCGCGACGGCGCGATGCTTCAGCTGGTCGCGCCCTACACCGCGCGGCAGTTCGCCCGCGCGATCATCATGCCCAATCTGACCCCGCCGGTGACCACCGCCGACGCCGCGCGCGCCTATCGCGACCGGATCATGGCCGCGCTGCCCGCGGGAACCGATTTCACGCCGCTGATGACCTGCTACCTCACCGACGGCGCCGATCCCGACGCGATCGCCGCCGCGCATGCCGAGGGCGTGTTCACCGCCTGCAAGCTCTATCCCGCGCACGCCACGACCAATTCCGCGCATGGCGTGACCGACATTTTCGCGCTCGCGCCGGTGCTGGAACGGATGCAGGCGATCGGCATGCCGCTGCTGATCCATGGCGAGGTCACCGACAAGGACATCGACATCTTCGATCGTGAGGCGGTGTTCATCGATCGCACGCTGCGCCGGCTGGTCGACGATTTTCCCGCGCTCAAGATCGTGATGGAACATATCACCACGCGAGAGGCGGCGGACTATGTCGCGAAGGCGCCCGATACCGTCGCCGCGACGATCACCCCGCAACATTTGCTGATCAACCGCAACGCGATCTTCGACGGCGGCATCCGCCCGCACGCTTATTGCCTGCCCGTGGCGAAGCGCGAGCAGCATCGTCTCGCCGTGCGCAAGGCGGCGGTGTCGGGATCGGCCAAGTTCTTCCTGGGGACGGACAGCGCGCCGCACGTCGTCGCGGCGAAGGAAACCTCCTGCGGCTGCGCCGGCATCTTCAACGCGCCCTATGCGCTGGAAAGCTACATCCGCGTGTTCGACGAGGAAGGCGCGCTCGACCGGTTCGAGGCGTTCGTCAGCGAGAACGGCGCGCGCTTCTACGGTCTGCCGCTGAACGAGGGCACGATCACGCTGGAGCGTGTCGACCAGACGGTGCCCGACCGGATCGGCAACGACACCGAGTCGGTCGTGCCGTTCCACGCCGGCGAGACTTTGGGCTGGCGGGTCGTCGCCGGCTGATCGCCGGCGGCGGGAAAAGGCTCAGGCCTTTTCCAGCGTGCATTGCAGCGGGTGCTGGTTGGCGCGGGCGAAATCCATCACCTGCCCGACCTTCGTCTCCGCCACTTCATAGCTGAAGGTACCGCACACGCCGACGCCCTTTTGGTGGACGTGCAGCATGACGCGCGTTGCCTCCTCCGCATTCATGCGGAAGAACCGCTGCAGGCACAGAACGACGAATTCCATCGGGGTATAATCGTCGTTCAGCATCAGCACGCGGTACGGCGTCGGCTCCTTGATCTTGGCGCGCGTGCGGGTGGCCACGCCCACGCCGGTGCCTTCGCCGTCATTGTCTCGACGTTCTGCCATGGTCAGGATGCTGGTCATTGTTTCCGCCGAAATATGGCAAGCCTTGGATCAAGGGCAAGGGCCGAACATGCCCGCACCCGCGCCGCACGCCCCTCACGCAAAGGCCGGTGCCTGCCGCAACTGCTGATAGGCCGCGATGACCTTCTGTAGCATTGCTTCATGGCTGCGGTCACCGCCGTTTCGGTCGGGGTGATAACGGCGCACCAATTCGCTGTAGCGCTTGCGCAGCGCCATGCGGTCCGCATCGGGGGCCAGCCCCAGCACCTTCAGGCTCGCGCGGTCCTGCCCCGACAATGGCTTGCCGTCGCTCCGCTCGGGCGCCCGTTCGCGGCGATAGCGCGCACCGATCGCGTCCAGCGGGTCGGAAAAATCGGCCCAGCGCGGCCCCTGGTCGCCGCCACCGGCACGGGCGAAGGCGCGAGTCTCGCGTTCCCACCCCGCCATCGGCCGCTGCGCATGGTGGATTTCCTCCGCGCTCATCCCGTCGAAATAATTGTAGCTCGAATTGAACGCGCGGACATGGTCGAGGCAGAACCAGCGGAACCGCGGCGGGCCATCGCGCGCTGGCCCGTCCAGCGGCGGCGCGCGAAATTCCCCGGCCGCATCGCAGCCCGGCGCCTCGCACGGCCGGTCCCCTTCGATCCTTCCATGAAACCGTGCGTTCGGCCGATCCTTCGCCAAAATCAGAACATCCCCAGCAAAACGGACTATATAGGCGGCATGACCCAGCCTGCCACCGGCCCGATCCAGCACGCAATCGCCGCTCGTCTGACCGACGCGCTCAGCCCGACGCACCTCGACGTGATCAACGAAAGCGCGCAGCATCGCGGCCATGCCGGCGACGACGGCTCGGGCGAATCGCACTTCCGCGTGGTGGTGGAAAGCCCCGCTTTCGCCGGCCTCACCCGCGTCGCGCGGCAGCGGCTGGTGAACCAGGCGCTGGCCGATCTGCTGCGCGATCACGTCCACGCACTGGCGATGAAGACGGTCGCCCCCGGGGAGCCACGATGACCTATCGCCTCTGGTACTGGCCCGGCCTGCAGGGCCGCGGCGAATTCGTCCGCCTGCCGCTGGAGGCGGCCGGGATCGCCTATGAGGATTGCGCCCGCACCCGTTCGGTCGATGCGCTGGTGGAAAATATGGCCGCCGGCGATCGCGCGCCCTTCGCCCCGCCCTATCTGGAGCATGACGGCGTCCGCATCGCGCAGGTCGCCAACATCCTGCTCTATCTTGGTCAGCAGCACGATCTCGCGCCCGCCGCCCCCGCCGACCGCCACTGGATCCTGCAACTGCAGCTGACCATCGCCGACATCGTCGCGGAGGTGCACAACATCCACCATCCGGTGGAGCTCGGCGCCTATTACGAGGATCAGAAGCCCGAGGCCGCGCGCGCCGCCCAGCAATTCCGTACCGAGCGGCTGCCCAAGTTCCTCGACCATTTCGAACAGGCGGCCGGGGCCAATCCGGGCGTCTGGCTGATCGACGATCGCTGGAGCTATGCCGACACCTCGCTGTTCCAGCTGGTCGAGGGCCTGCGCTACATGTTCCCGCGGCGCATGGCGGCGCTGGAGCGCGACTATCCCGGCGTCGTCGCCATCCGCGATGCGGTGGCCGCGCTGCCCGGTATCGCCGCCTATCTCGCGAGCGATCGTCGCGCGCCGTTCAACACCACCGGCATCTTCCGCCATTATCCCGAGCTCGACGGTGACTGAGGCGGCGACCGCCCGCATCGGCCGCGCGCTTCGCCCCGCCGCGCGCATCCTGCTGGTCGACCGCGAATCTCGCGTGCTGCTGTTCCGCTTCACGCCCGATGATCGCGCGCCCTTCTGGTGCACGCCCGGCGGCGCCTGCGATCCGGGCGAAAGCTACCCCGATGCCGCGCGCCGCGAATTGTTCGAGGAAACCGGCATCCGCGCCGATCCCGGCCCGGAAGTGGCGCAACGCTGGGTCGATTTCCTCACCATCGAACGGGTCGAGGTCACCGCCGACGAACGCTGGTTCCGCATCAACGTCGATGCGGACGCGGTCGACACCTCCGGCCACACCGATCTCGAACGCCGCGTGATGACGCAGTGGCGCTGGTTCCGCCGTGACGAGATCGCCGGCTGGCCCGAGACCATCTTCCCCGACGACCTTCTCCTTATGCTGGAAGCGACCGATGACGCGTGATGACCTGATCGAGCTGACCCTGCTGCCCGCCACCCACGATATCGGCGGGTTCAAGGTCCACCGCACCCTGCCGCATCGCGAGCGGACGATGGTGGGGCCGTTCCTGTTCTTCGACCAGATGGGCCCGGCGCACCTGCCGCCCGGCGAGGGGATGGACGTGCGCCCGCATCCGCACATCAATCTCGCCACCGTCACCTATCTGTTCGACGGCGCGATCGGCCACCGCGATTCACTCGGCACGCAGACGGTGATCCGCCCCGGCGCGGTCAATCTGATGACCGCCGGGCGTGGCATCGTCCATTCGGAACGCTCGCCGGAGGAGGCGCGGCGCGACGGCCCGGCGCTGTCGGGCATCCAGACCTGGCTCGCGCTGCCCGACGGACAGGAGGAAATCGATCCGGCCTTTGAGCATGTCCCCGCCGCCGACCTGCCCGTGATCGAGGGCGACGGCGTCACCGCCCGCGTCATCATGGGCGACCTGTGGGGCAAGCGTGCGCCGACCACCACCTATGCCGGCACGATCTACGCCGACATCGCGCTCGCCCCCGGCGCCAGCGTGCCCATCGACGCCGCCGCCGACGAACGCGCCATCTATCTGGTCGAGGGAGAAGCCACGCTGGAGGGTGTGGCCCTCGAACCGCAGCGGCTCTACGTCCTTCGCCCCGGCATCGCCGCCACGTTGCGCAGCACCAGCGGCGCGCGCGCGATGCTGGCGGGCGGCGACGCCTTCGCCACCCCGCGCCATGTGTGGTGGAATTTCGTCAGCTCCTCGCGCGAACGCATCCAGGAGGCGAAGCGCGCATGGATGGCACGCGAATTCCCCGTCGTCCCGGGCGACGAGATCGAATGGATCCCGATCCCCGGCCAGCCCAAGACCGTCAGCTACCCCTGACGGCGCACGTCGCTGGCCGCGGGCGCGGTCACGCCCCGGCCAGGCGGCGCGTGGCCTCGTTCGCCCAATATCCCTCCCCGCCCTCGACGAAATCGCCGCCTTCAGGCGTCTCGGCGGGGTCGGTCGGCGCGACCCACGCACCATGCGCATGGGTCTGCGCGACTCGCACCGGCGTCGCCGCGCCCGGCCATGCCTGCACCCACACTTCCTGCACCGCGCTTTGCTTGTTGGGCTCCATCCGTACCCAGGCGAGCGGCCGCTCCTCATCCGCTGCCTGCGCTGCCGCCAGCATCGCGCCCCGGATCCGCGCCTGCCGCTCCGGCCCCAGATATTGCCACACCACCGAATGCATCAGCACGCGGGTCACGCCGCGCGGTTGCGGCTCGGCCAGCCGCTCCTCGATCCACGCCGCCGCGTCGCCAGCGTCCAGCCGCGGCGGATCGGCGGCGAACATCGCGAACGCCGCCTCCAGCCGCGCGGCACGCTCGGGCACATCGACCCAGCTATAGGCGATCAGTCGCTGCGCCGCCGCCGGATCACGCACGTCGATCGGGTTGATATCGACCCCCCGCACTGACGCGAAGCGCATCGCTTCGGGCGCCGGTGCCGCCCCGCGCCACTCGGGCCGGATCGTGACCGGCGACGCATCCGGCCCGACGATCGTCCCGCCCAGGTCGAAACGATAGCGGTCGATCAGCAGGTTCAGCCCGGCGCTCGATCCGATCTCCAGCAGCTCGATCGGCTGGCCGAACCGCCGCACGACCTGAAGCAATCCCGTCATCAGCGCCGCCGATCGCCCCGGCTCGTTGGTCTGCGGCGGCCCGTCCAGCCACGGCAGCAGCGCCGCGTCATGCGCCACCAGCACCTGCGCGAGGATCGCCGCCACCTCCCCCTCGTCCACCACCTCGCCGCGAAACACCCGCGTCAGCCCCGCGTCGGCACCGGCACGGTGCAGCGCATGCAATCCGCCCACCAGCCGCAGCGGCAGCGCGTCGACGGTCGGCTCGCCCGGCCAGTCCAGCACGCGGCGTCCGGCCGCGCTGTCGCGGGTGATCGCGGTGGCCAGTGCCCGGCACACGCGCGCCGTGATCGGCGCATCCATCGCCGTGCAATAATGGTGCTGGATCAGGAACGCGCCGCGGTTCGTCGCTTCGTCAGCCACCCGATTTCCCCTTTGCACAGGATATTGCACGTGGCCGCGATGTTGCGCCCGCGCGGCGCGCTGGTAAAGCCGCGCGCATGGCCGAACCGCTCGTCATTGCCGTCCCCAAGGGGCGTATCCTCACCGAGGTGCAGCCGCTGCTCGCCAGCGCCGGCGTCGTGCCGGAGGCCGCCTTCTTCGATGAGGACAGCCGCGCCCTGCGTTTCGCGACCCAGGATCCTGGCATCGCGCTCATCCGCGTGCGTGCCTTCGACGTGGCCACCTTCGTGGCGCATGGCGCGGCGCAGCTCGGCATCGTCGGCTCCGACGTGCTGGGCGAATTCGCTTACCCTGAGCTTTATGCCCCGGTCGATCTGGGCATCGGCTATTGCCGTCTCTCGGTGGCCGAGCCGGCAGAACTGGCCGCACGCGATGATCCGCGCGGCTGGAGCCATGTGCGCGTCGCCACCAAATATCCGCACCTGACGGCGGAGCATTTCGCCCGTCGCGGCGTGCAGGCCGAGTGCATCAAGCTGAACGGCGCGATGGAACTTGCCCCGATGCTCGGCCTCGCGCCGCGCATCGTCGACCTCGTCTCCTCGGGCCGCACCCTGAAGGAAAATGGCCTGGTCGAAGTGGAAACGATCGTCGAGGTATCCTCACGCCTGATCGTCAACCGGGCGGCGATGAAGATGCGCGCCGGCCGCGTCGTCCCGCTGGTCGAGGCGTTCCGCCGCGCCGTGGCCGAGGCGAAGGCGGCATGATTCGCCTGTCCACCCGCGACGCGTCCTTCACGCGCGATTTCGCCGCTCTGGTCGATGCCCGCCGCGAATCGGACGCCGATGTCACGCGCGACGTGTCCAACATCCTGCGCAGCGTGCGTGAGGAGGGCGATGCGGCGCTGCGTGCCTTCACGCAAAAGCTCGACGGCCATGATCTCGATGACGGCGGCTGGTCGATCCCGCTCGCCGATTGCGCCGCCGCGTTCGACGCGCTCGATCCGGTGCTGCGCGACGCGCTCGAACTCGCCGCCGCGCGCATCCGCGCCTATCACGAGAAACAGCGCCCGGCCGGCAGCGACTTCACCGATGAGGCTGGCGTCCGACTCGGCGCGCGCTGGCGCCCCGTCGATGCCGCCGGCATCTACGTCCCCGGCGGGCGTGCGGCCTATCCCTCGACGCTGCTGATGAACGCCATTCCCGCCAAGGTTGCAGGCGTGGAGCGGCTCGTCGTCGTCACCCCAACGCCAAAGGGCGCGATCAACCCGCTGGTCCTTGCCGCGGCGCATCTCGCCGGCGCTGACGAGGTGTGGCGGATCGGCGGCGCGCAGGCGGTTGCCGCACTCGCCTGGGGCACCGACCGGATCGCCCGCGTCGATGTCGTCACCGGCCCGGGCAACGCCTGGGTCGCGGAGGCGAAGCGGCAGGTCTATGGCGTGGTCGGCATCGACATGGTCGCCGGCCCTAGCGAGATCGTCGTCGTCGCCGACGGCGCCAATGATCCGGACTGGATCGCCGCCGACCTGCTCAGCCAGGCCGAACATGACGTGACCACCCAGTCGATCCTGTTCACCGATTCGGCCGAATTTGCCGATTCGGTCGTCGCGGCGGTGGAGCGCCAGCTGCTCGAGCTGCCGACGCGCGACACCGCGCGGATCGCGTGGGAGGCGAATGGCGCGATCGTGCTGGTCGACACGCTCGAACAGGCGATGCCGCTGGTCGATGCGCTCGCGCCCGAGCATGTCGAGATTGCGGTCGATGATCCGCAGCCGCTGTTCGACATGATGCGCCACGCCGGCTCGGCCTTCCTCGGGCGCTATACGCCGGAGGCGATCGGCGATTATGTCGCGGGTCCGAACCACGTCCTCCCCACTGGCCGGCGCGCGCGCTTTGCCAGCGGGCTTGGGGTCACGGACTTCATGAAGCGCACCAGCTTCCTTCAGCTCGACCCGGCGTCGCTGGCGAAGCTCGGCCCCGCGACGGTCGCGCTGGCGGAGGCGGAGGGGCTGCCGGCGCACGCCCAGTCGGTCGCCCGCCGGCTCTGACCGCGCCGCCCCCGCACGCCGCGGGGGCTGGCCGTTCCGGGCCTATGCGCGTATGGGGCGCCGCCATGTCCCGTACCGCTGCTCGTACCAAGGCGCGCGCTGCCGCGCGTCTCGCCGCCACCCAGGCGCTTTATCAGCATGAGATGGAGGGCATTGCCATGTCCGCCCTCCTGCACGAATTCCACGCCCACCGTATTGGCGCGACGATCGAGGGCGCCGAATATGCAGAGGCGGATGTCGCCTTCTTCGACGATATCGTCACCGGCGCGCATGCCCGCGCGGGCGAGATCGACCGCCTGATCGAAAGCAAGCTGGCCAGCGGCTGGACGCTCGACCGTCTCGACAAGCCGATGAAGGCGATCCTGCGCGCCGGCACCTACGAACTGCTGTCGCGTGTCGATGTGCCGAAGGGCGCGGTGATCAGCGAATATGTCGATGTCGCCCACGCCTTTTACGAACGGCGCGAGGCTGGCTTCGTCAACGGCCTGCTCGACGCGATCGCGCGCGAGGTTCGCCCCTGAGCCGGGACCATTGACGTGGGCGACCTGATCAACCTCAACCGCGCACGCAAGGCGCGCGTGCGGGCCGCCGCCGCCGAACAGGCGGCCGCCAACAGGCTGGCGTTCGGCCGCACCAGGGCCGAACGCGACGCGATCAAGGCCGAAACTGCCCGGCTGGAACGACATCTGGACGCAACCCGCCGCGAGGATTGATCCCCCGCGGCGCCCCGAATCGGCTCAGGCGCGCGGCGCCCCCTCGACCGGCACGATCGTCATCGTGCCGCTGCTGGTCCGCTCCACCGCGATTGCCAGCGCCCATCCGGCCAGGATCAGCGTGACGATCCACGTCACCACCGCCCCGCCCGCCCGCAGCGGATTGGGCGCCGCCCGTGTCATGCCCAGCGGATGCGCCAGCCGCGCCAGCACGAACAATACCCCGATCCCCCACAGCGCCACCAGGGATCCGCGCGCCAGCTCGATCAGCGCCATCAGGATGAGGACGATCGGCGCATATTCGCCGAAATTGGCGTGCGCGCGCATCCCCGCCAGCATGCCCGGATCGCCCCCGTCGCCGACCATCACCTTGCCCCTGACGCGCCCGCGCACCAGCCGGATCGCGAGCCAGATGTTGATCACCGCACAGGCCGCAGCAATCGTCAGTGTCACCGGCAGAACCATGGTTCCTCCCCCTTTTCGTTGATGGAGAAGCCTGCCAGCGCGCCATTCGGGTTGCAACGGCCGCCCGATCAGCTATAGGCGCGGGGCTTCGCGATGCGCCCGGCTACCCGGTGCGACCGGTGATCCGGTTCGCATCGATCGTCGTCGGGCTAATCGCATTTATTTCGAACAATAAAAGATCAAGGTGCCGCGATGGCCGTCCCCAAGCGAAAGACTTCCCCCTCCCGCCGTGGCATGCGCCGCGCACACGACGCTCTGTCGGTCGAGGCGTTCCAGGAATGCCCGAACTGCGGCGAACTGCGTCGCCCGCACAACCTGTGCACGGCATGCGGTCACTACAACGGCCGCGAAGTCCTTTCGGTCGAAGGCTGATTCAGCTGCCGGCACGGCGCGCGGACGCGCGCCGCTGCCGCTTCGGCATTGCAGATTAGGTTTACGGAGTCCGTCTTATCATGGCCGACAGTTCCTGGATCGCCGTCGATGCGATGGGCGGCGACGAGGGGCTGGCGGTCATGCTGGCGGGCGTCGCACGCGCGCGTCATCGCTTCGAGGGGATGAAATTCCTTCTCGTCGGTGACGAAACGGCGATTCGCGAAGGCCTGAAAAAGCATCCGAACCTCAGCCAGCATGCCGAGATCGTGCATGCGCCCGACGTCATCGCCGGCGACGAAAAGGCCGGCCAGGCGCTGCGCCGTGCCAAGACGACGTCGATGGGTATCGCCATCGATTGCGTGAAGCAGGGTCGTGCCGGCGCCGCCGTCTCGTCGGGCAACACCGGCGCCCTGATGGCGATGGCGAAGCTCGCGCTGCGCACCATGCCGGGCATTGATCGCCCTGCCCTTGCCGCGCTGCTGCCGACGCTTGGCACCAATGACGTCGTCGTGCTGGATCTCGGCGCCAATACCGAGGTCGAGGCCAAGAACCTCGTTCAGTTCGCGGTCATGGGCGCGGCTTATGCTCGCGTGGCCATGGATCTGGAAAATCCGCGCGTCGCGCTGCTCAACATCGGCAGCGAGGATCAGAAGGGCACCGAGGAGATCCGCGATGCCGCTGCCGCGCTGCGCGCTGCGCCGCACCTGCCGATGGAGTTCACCGGCTTCATCGAGGGCGACCGGCTCTCGCGCGGTGACCATGACGTGATCGTGTGCGACGGCTTCTCCGGCAATATCGCGCTCAAGACCGCCGAGGGCACCGCCCGATTCGTCGCCGACCTGTTGAAGCGCGCCTTCACCAGCTCGGTCCGCTCGAAAATCGGCTTCCTGATCTCGCGTCCGGCGACGCAGCTGCTGCGCGACCATCTTGATCCCAACAACCACAATGGCGCCGTATTCCTCGGCTTGAACGGCCTCGTGCTGAAGAGCCACGGCGGCGCCAACGAGGTCGGCGTCGCAACGGCGATTGGCGTTGCAGCAAAGATGGTGAAGGCGGATCTCGCGCGACGCATTGCGGATGATCTCACCCGGTTCGAGAGGGAGACGGCATGATTCGCAGCGTTATCACCGGCACCGGATCGGCGCTGCCGGCGCGGCGCGTGTCCAATGCCGAACTGGCCGAGATGGTCGACACCACCGATGAGTGGATCGTCGAGCGCACCGGCATCCGCTTCCGCCACATCGCCGGGCCGGAGGAAACCACCGCCACGCTCGCCCGTGACGCGGCCAAGGCGGCGCTGACTGCGGCCGACGTGTCGGCGCAGGACATCGACCTGATCGTGCTCGCCACCGCGACGCCTGACCAGACCTTCCCGTCCAGCGCCACCAAGGTGCAGGCGATGCTGGGCATCGACGATTGCGTCGCGTTCGACGTCGCCGCCGTCTGCTCGGGTTTCCTCTACGCGGTGCAGGTGGCGGACAGCATGATCCGCGCCGGCGCCCACCGCCGCGCGCTGGTGATCGGCGCCGAGACGTTCAGCCGAATCCTCGACTGGGAAGATCGCACCACCTGCGTTCTTTTCGGCGATGGTGCTGGCGCAATCGTACTAGAGGCGCAGGAAAGCGAGGGCCCCGAGGGCCGCGGCATCCTCGCGTCGAAGCTGCACGCCGACGGGCGGCACAACGAACTGCTCTATGTCGATGGCGGCCCGTCGACCACCGGCACGGTGGGCAAGCTTCGGATGAAGGGACGCGAGGTGTTTCGCCACGCGGTCGTCAACCTCGCCACCGTGATGCAGGAATCGCTGGAAACCGCCGGCCTCACCGCCGACCAGGTCGACTGGGTCGTGCCGCATCAGGCGAATGCCCGCATTCTCGATGCTACCGCGCGCAAGCTGGGCCTTCCGGCGGAGAAGGTCGTGCTGACCGTCGATCAGCATGCCAACACCTCCGCCGCATCGGTGCCGCTGGCGCTCGATGCCGCGGTGCGCGACGGGCGCATCCAGCGCGGGCAGATTGTCGTGCTGGAAGCGATGGGTGGCGGGTTCACCTGGGGCGCCGCCGTCGTCCGGTACTGAAACACGGCAAGCCGCCACATCAATCTTTCACCACGCCCTCGCGGATGCTAACCTGCAGCAATCGGAGTGGGGAGTTGTAGTGCAAATGAGTGATGCGGGGACGTTAACTAGGGCGGATCTGGCGGAATCGCTGCATCGCCAGGTAGGTCTGTCGCGGGCTGACTCGGCACGCCTGGTCGAGCAGATCCTGGAATCCCTGTGCGGCGCGCTTGCCCGCGGGGAGAATGTGAAGATCTCCGGCTTTGGCACCTTCGTCCTGCGCGACAAGGGCGAGCGGATCGGCCGCAATCCCAAAACCGGCGTCGAAGTGCCAATTGCACCGCGCCGTGTGCTCACCTTCCGCGCCAGCCAGATGATGCGCGATCGCATCGTCGCTGCCCAGGCGTGAGCAACTCCCAAAAGGCTGAGGGCGCGTTCCGCACGATCGGCGAGGTCGCCAGCGCGACCGGCGTCGCGCCGCACGTCCTGCGCTATTGGGAAACCCGTTTTCCGCAACTCCGCCCGGTCACGCGTGCCGGTAACCGGCGCTACTACCGGCCGGCAGACGTTGCGCTCGTCCAGCGGATCCAGCGCCTGCTGGGTACGGAGGGCTATACGGTAAAGGGCGTGCAGAAACTGCTCGCCAGCGAAACGCGCGGCGGCAGCGCCGTGTCTGCCGAGACCGCGGCGGCGGCGGCCCCGCCCCCAACTGGCAAGACCGTGTCGATCGGCGCCCTGCTGGCGATCCGCGACCATCTTCAGGATGCGCTGAACGCCTACTGACCGCCGCGCGGGCCTGCCGCGGCGGCCGGTATGCTGCGTCAGACGCCCGGCCAGTCCTTGAGGCGCACCAGATGATGCCCCATCGGCCCGTGCCCGGCGCCCAGCCCCGGCGCCCTGGTCAAGGCCTCGCGAACGAACAGCCGCGCACGCTCGACCGCCGGCGGCAGCGCCAGCCCGCGACCCAGACCTTCCGCGATAGCGCTCGCCAGCGTGCACCCCGTGCCATGGGTATGCCGCGTCTCGATCCGTGTGCCGGACCATCGCGCAATCTCGCCGTGGGGGCCGATCAGCCGATCGGTGATGATATCGCCCTCCGCATGACCGCCCTTGGCCAGCAGCGTCGCTCCGGTCGCCAGCACCGCCTGCTCGCCGCCCAGCGCCACCAGTTCAGGGCAATTGGGCGTGACCAGCGTGGCGAGCCGCATCAGCCGCCCGAACGCCGCCGTCGTATCATCGTCGGCGAGGACCGCCCCTGAACTCGCGATCATCACCGGATCGAACACGATCGGCACGTTGCGCAACGTCTCGATCACATCGGCGATGGCGTGCGCGGTCGCAGCGCTGCCGATCATGCCGATCTTCACCGCATCGACGCCAATGTCGTCGATGCACACCTGCATCTGCTGCGCGACCATCTCCGGCGGGATCGGGTGGACACCCGACACGCCCAGCGTGTTCTGCGCGGTGATCGCGGTGATCGCGGTCATGGGATGGCCGCCCAGCATCGTGACGGTGCGGATATCCGCCTGAATGCCCGCGCCGCCGCCCGAATCGGACCCGGCCACGATTAGGATACGCGGGGTCATCGCCACCCAGCCGCCGCTGCGCCCGTCACTGCGCTTCAGCGCTTGGCATCGGACGGCACGAAATGCCGCCTGGTCGATGCGGGATGCTTCTTCAGCGCGTCTCCGACCCGCGCCGGACGGTCGAGCAACTCACCCCCGCAATTGGGGCAGCGCTCGTCCATCGCATCGGCGCAATCCGCGCAAAAGGTACATTCGAACGAGCAGATGAACGCCCCGCCCTCATCGGCGGGAAGATCGGTTCCGCAACGCTCGCAATCGGGGCGCATCTCCAGCATGGCCGATCCTTAGGCCACGCGGTCCGGCTGCGCCACCATCAGCGCTTCCAGGAACTGGCGCACGTCGGTGGCGATCGGCACCGGGCGGCCGGTCGGCAGGTGAACGTTGACGCTGACCATGTCGATCACCGCGCACAGATCCCCGTCCTGATTGGCCAGCTCGAACCGCTTGGTCAGGCTGGAGTTGCCGATCCGCTCGATCCGCACCGATGCTTCCACGGTGTCGCCGAGCATCAGCGGCTTCAGATAGTCCACCGTCGCGCGGCGCACATGGAATTCCATGTCGAGCCATGCGTCCTTCAGCGCCTCGCCGATCCCGGTCCATTCCCAGAATTCGCTCACCGCAACATCGGCATATTCGAGATAGCGCGAGTTGAAGACGACCCGCTGGCCGTCAATCTCGGCGTAGCGGACCTTGAAGCTGGTGGAAAAACTGAAACCGGGACGAGTCACGTCGATGTCCTTGAACGCGGATGCACAAGCGACAGGCGCTTAGAATATCAGCTTTAGTCCGACTACCGCCAGCGTGGTGGCGAGGATCGGGGTCAACAGCCGGTCGGTCACGCGCGAGGCAATGATACTGCCCAGCACGATACCCGGGATCGATCCGGCCAGCAGCGAGGCGAGCAGGATCACGTCGACCGACCCCAGCCACCAATGGCCGATCCCGGCGATCAGCGTCAGCGGCACGGCATGGGCAATGTCCGATCCGACCAGCCGGTTCACCGGTGTCAGTGGATACAGCACGAGCAGCGCCGTCATGCCGAGCGCACCCGCCCCGACCGAGGTCAGCGAGACGAGCACGCCCAGGATTGCGCCTAATCCGACGGTGAGCAGCGCCAGCGTGCGCGGCCGCATCCCTTCGAAGAACGGCTCTACCCGTGCCACGATCCGCGCACGGAAGAAGGTGGCGATCGCGGTCGCCACCAGCGTCACGCCCAGCGCCAGCGCGATGCGCCCGCCGGTATCCGCGCCATGGACGCTCATGCGGCTGAGCGCGAGCAGCGTCACCAGCGCTGCGGGAATGCTGCCGAGCGCCAGCCGGCGCACCACCCGCCAGTCCACCGTTCCGCGCAGGCCGTGCACCGCGCCGCCCACCGTCTTGGTCGCCGATGCGTAGAGCAGGTCGGTGCCGACGGCGGTGGCGGGGTGGAAGCCGAACGCCAGCACCAGCAGCGGCGTCATCAGCGATCCGCCACCGACGCCGGTCAGGCCGACCAATATCCCCACCAGCACGCCGGCGAGCGAATAGAGCGGGTTATAGGCGTCCAACGAACACCCCCCGCGATGAACCGTGCGGCTGGTTCAACCAGCGTTCCGGGCCGGCACGTTCACACCCATGCTGGCCAGATACTTCTTCACGTTGCGCGCCGCCTGGCGCAGCCGCTGCTCGTTCTCGACCATGGCGATGCGCACATAGCCCTCGCCATTTTCGCCATAGCCGACGCCCGGCGCGACCGCGACCTTCGCCTGGGTCAGCAATTGTTTGGAGAATTCCAGGCTCCCCAGATGCGCCAGCGCGGGGGGCAACGGTGCCCAGGCGAACATGCTGGCCTTGGGGCTCGGAATCTCCCACCCGGCCCGGCCAAAGCTTTCGACCATCACGTCGCGGCGCTTGTGATACAGCTTCCGGTTCTGCTCGACGATGTCCTGCGGGCCGTTGAGCGCGGCGCACGCCGCCGCCTGGATCGGCGTGAACGCGCCGTAATCGAGATATGATTTCACCCGCGTCATCGCCGCGATTAGCGTCTTGTTGCCGACCGCAAAGCCGATCCGCCATCCGGCCATCGAATAGGTCTTGCTGAGCGAGGTGAACTCGATCGCGACGTCCTTCGCGCCCTTCACCTGCATGATCGAGGGCGTCGGATTGCCGTCGTAATACAGCTCCGAATAGGCAAGGTCGGAGATGATCCAGACCTGGTTCTCGCGCGCCCAGGCGACCAACCGTTCGTAAAAGGCAAGATCGACCGACTCCGCCGTCGGGTTGGACGGGTAATTGACGACGAGGATGCTCGGCCGCGGCACGGTGAACGCCATCGCCCGCTCCAGGCTCTCGAAATAGCGCTCGTCCGGCGTCGTCGGCACCGCGCGGATCGTCGCCCCGGCGATGATGAAGCCAAAGGTGTGGATGGGATAACTGGGATTGGGCGCCAGAATCACGTCGCCCGGCGCAGTGATCGCGGTGGCGAGGCTCGCCAGCCCTTCCTTCGACCCCATCGTCACGACGACTTCGGTCTCGGGATCGACCTCCACGCCGAAGCGGCGGCCGTAGTAATTGGCCTGCGCCCGGCGCAGCCCGGGGATGCCCTTGGACGCCGAATAGCCATGCGCATCGGGCTTCTTGGCCACCTCGACCAGCTTGTCTATGACGTGCGGCGGCGGCGGCAGGTCGGGGTTGCCCATGCCAAGGTCAATGATGTCCTCGCCGGCCGCGCGCGCCGCGGCCCGCATCGCATTCACCTCGGCGATGACATAGGGCGGCAGGCGCTTGATGCGGTAGAACTCTTCGGACATGCGAACCTCGATGGTGGAACGGCGCAACATAGACCGGGCGCGCACCCGGCGAAAGGCAGGCGGGGCTTTCGCGCGCCCATAGCCACGCTATGCTGACGGGCGGAGAGCGATGAATGACCGACAGTCCCCTGCCGCCAAGCCTGGCCGATCTGCAGCAATGGACGGCGATGATCGGTCGCGCCCAGCAGATGATGCTCGAACAGAGCGTGGCGGCGCTGGATGCCGGCAAGGAAAAGGGCACAGGGGCGACTCCAGGCACTGACACCGCCCCGCGCGACCCGTGGGCCGAAGGACTGTCCGCCTGGCAGCAATTCATCGCCGCCACCCTGCCGCACGAGCAGCAGCAGCCCTCGCAGGACAAGCGTTTCGCCGCCCCGGCGTGGCAGCAAAACCCCTTCTTCGCCGCGCTGCGCCAAGCCTATGAGTTCATCGGCGAACAGCTCATGCGCAGCGTGGAAACGATGCCGGGCGTCGACGATCGCCAGCGCGCGCAATTCCGCTTCGCCATGCGCAATTTCGTCGACGCGCTCAGCCCGACCAATTTTGCCTTCACCAATCCGCAGGTGATCGAACGGACGCTCCAGACCCGCGGCGACAATCTGCGCAAGGGGCTGCAGCACATGCTCGACGACATGGCGCGCGGGCAGATGACCCACACGCCGCTCGGCGCGTTCGAGCTCGGCCGCAACCTCGCCACCACCCCCGGCAAGGTCGTGCTGCGCACCTCGCTCTTTGAACTGATCCACTATGCGCCGACGACGCCGCAGGTGCTGCAAACCCCGCTGGTCATCTTCCCGCCGTGGATCAACCGCTTCTACATCCTCGATCTGACCGCGGAGAAAAGCTTCATCCGCTGGTGCCTCCATCAGGGAATCAGCGTGTTCATGGTGTCGTGGAAGTCGGCCGACGCCAGCATGAAGGACATTGGCTGGCGCGATTACATCACGGCGCAGGTCGAGGCGATCGACACCGTACGCGACCTGCTCGACGTGCCCGCTGTCCACGCCATCGGCTATTGCGTGGCGGGCACCACGCTGGCCGCGACGCTCGCCCTGCTCGCCGCGCGCGGCGAGGCGGAAAAGGTCGCCAGCGCCACCTTCTTCACCGCGCAGGTCGATTTCGCCCGCGCAGGCGATCTTTCCGCGCTGATCACCGACGAACTACTCGACCGGATCGACACACTGTCGCCCGAAGGGTTCCTCGACGGTCGCTACATGGCGGCGACCTTCAACATGCTGCGCAGCCGCGACCTTGTCTGGAATTACGTCACCAACAATTACCTGTTGGGGGAAGAATACACGCCGTTCGACCTCCTTCACTGGAACGGCGACGTCACCAACCTGCCGGCCGGCTGGCACCGCAGCTATCTGGCGGATCTTTACCGCGACAATCTGCTGGTGAAGCCCGGCGCCATCACCATCGACGGCGTTCCGCTCGATCTCGCCAGGGTGGAAACGCCCACCTTCGTCCAGGCTGGGCGGGAGGACCATATCGCGCCGGCAGAGAGCGTCTGGGAAATCACCCGCTACTTCCGCGGCCCGTTGCGCTTCGTGCTCGCCGGGTCGGGCCATATCGCGGGCGTCGTCAACCCGCCCGCGGCGCGCAAATATCGTCACTGGACGAATGATGCGCCGGCCGGATCCTTCGCCGAATTCGTGGCGGGCGCAACCGAGCATGAGGGCAGCTGGTGGCCGGACTGGCTGGCCTGGCTGCGCGGTCACGACGACACGATGGTCGAAGCGGCGGGTGCGCGCATCCCCGGCGCAGGCAAGCTGCCGGCGCTTGACGATGCGCCCGGTCGTTATGTTCGCGCGCGATAAGGTAACAGTAGAGACCTTTTGCTGCGGCGCACAAAGTCCTTGCAACAGCCTACTGCGGCGCTTATTTTGCAGTGCAGCATAAGATGAGCATGCACCATGTCCGTGGACATGCCGTGCACCGCCAAGGAGCCGACGATGATCGACGCGATCTCTGCGATGACCGAAAAGACCCGCGCCCTGTTTGCCGAGGCGAACGACCATACCCGCACGCAGTTTGAAAAGGGCTCCAAGGCGTTCGAGGACATGCACGTCTTCCAGCGCGACAATGTCGATGCCGTCGTAGAATCCTCGAAGATCGCGGCGAAGGGCCTGGAGCAGATGGGCCAGGACGCCGCGGCCTATGTGAAGTCGTCCTACGAACAGGCGACCGGCGCGGTCCGCTCGCTCGGTTCGGTGACCTCGCCGGCCGACTTCTTCAAGCTGCAGAGCGAATACGCGCGCACCTCGTTCGACGCGTTCATGGCGCATGCCTCGCGCTCGACCGAATCGGCGCTGAAGCTGGCGGGCGAGGTCGCCCAGCCGGTGTCGAACCGCATGGCGCTGGCGGTCGAAAAGGTGAAGGCCGCCGCCTGATCCATCCTGTTGGCGCCTGACGCGCCAGCCGCATCGATACGCGCCAGCAGCGCTGATCTACCGTCACCCCGGGGCATGCTCCGGGGTGATGTCGTTTGGGGCACCGCGGCGCTAACGGCCGCTCCCTTACCGGCCATCCGCCCGCACGGACAAAGAGAAAGGGCCCCGGCATCACTGCCGGGGCCCTTCCTGTATCACCCGAAGGCGACGGATCGCTTAGTCGCGATCGCGGTCGTTCGTCAGGAACGCCGGGGCGAACTCGGGCGCGGGGCCGTCATCATTGCCACCGCCGTTGCCGCCTTCCGGACGGTCACGACGTGGGCCACGGTCACGGCGCGGGCCGCGATCGCCACGGTCGCCGCCGCGGTCGCCACCACGGCCACCGCGATCACCGCCGCCGTCGCGACGCGGACCACGGTCGCCACGCGGCTCGCGCGGCTCGCGTGCCGGACGGGTGTCCTCCAGCTCGGCGCCGGTTTCCTGGTCGACGACGCGCATCGACAGGCGAACCTTGCCGCGCGGATCGATCTCGAGGACCTTGACCTTCACTTCCTGGCCTTCGGACACGACATCGCCCGGCTTCTCGACCCGCTCGTTCTTCATTTCGGAGACGTGGACGAGGCCGTCCTTGCCACCCATGAAGTTCACGAACGCGCCGAAGTCGACGATGTTGACGACCTTGCCGGTGTAGATCTTGCCGACCTCGGCCTCTTCGACGATGCCCTTGATCCAGTTGATCGCGGCTTCGATCTGGCTGTGATCGGACGAGCTGATCTTCACCACGCCCTCGTCGTCGATGTCGACCTTCGCGCCGGTGGTGGCGACGATCTCGCGGATCACCTTGCCGCCGGTGCCGATGATGTCGCGGATCTTCGACTTGTCGACCGTGATCGTCTCGATGCGCGGTGCGTGCGCGCTGAGCTCGGTGCGGGTTTCACCCAGCGCCTTGTTCATCTCGCCCAGGATGTGCGCACGGCCTTCCTTGGCCTGGTGCAGCGCCGCCTCGAAGATCTCCTTGGTGATGCCGGCGATCTTGATGTCCATCTGCATCGTGGTGATGCCTTCGGACGTGCCGGCCACCTTGAAGTCCATGTCGCCGAGGTGATCTTCGTCACCCAGGATGTCGGACAGGATCGCAAAATCCTTGCCTTCCAGGATCAGGCCCATCGCAATGCCCGAGACCGGGCGCTTGATCGGCACGCCAGCGTCCATGAGGGCCAGCGAACCGCCGCACACCGACGCCATCGACGACGAGCCGTTGGACTCGGTGATGTCGCTGGTCAGACGGATCGTGTAGGGGAACTCTTCCTTGGTCGGCAGCACCGGGTGCAGCGCACGCCACGCCAGCTTGCCATGGCCGACTTCGCGACGGCCCGGCGCGCCGAAGCGGCCCACTTCACCGACCGAGTAGGGCGGGAAGTTATAGTGCAGCATGAAGTGCTGGTACGACAGGCCGTTCAGGCCGTCGATCATCTGCTCCGCATCGCGGGTACCCAGCGTCGCGGTCGCGATCGTCTGCGTCTCGCCACGCGTGAACAGTGCCGAGCCATGGGCACGCGGCAGGAAGTGCGTTTCCGCCTCGATCGGGCGGATCTGCGTGGTGGTGCGACCGTCGATGCGCTTGCCGTCCTTCAGGATCGCCTGACGGACGATGTTCGCCTCCAGCTTCTTCACCAGCTTCAGCGTGCCGAGATACTGGGCCGGATCGCTTTCCTTCAGGTCAGCGAACGCCTCACGCGCCTTGGCGCGCGCCTCGTTCAGCGCGTTCTGGCGCTGCTGCTTGTCGGTCAGCTTGTAGGCGGCGGCGATATCCTTGCCGATCGCCTTGTCGAGCTTCTTCAGCGTCGCCGACTTGTCGTCGACCGGCGCCAGCTCCCACGGATCCTTGGCGGCCTGCTCGGCGAGCTTGACGATTGCCTTGACGACCTCACGGCAGGCATCGTGCGCGAACAGCACGGCGCCCAGCATGATCTCTTCCGACAGCTCCTTGGCTTCGGATTCGACCATCATCACCGCGTCGTAGGTAGCGGCGACCACCAGGTCGAGCTGACCCTCTTCGACCTGCTTGTCGGTCGGGTTCAGGATATACTCGCCATCGACATAACCGACGCGCGCGGCGCCGATCGGGCCCATGAACGGCACGCCCGAGATGGTGAGCGCGGCCGACGCCGCAACCATCGCCAGGATGTCCGGCTCGTTCTCGCCGTCATAGCTCAGCACCTGAGCGATGGCGTTGATCTCGTTGTAGAAGCCTTCCGGGAACAGCGGGCGGATCGGGCGATCGATGAGACGCGAGACCAGCGTCTCCTTCTCGGTCGCGCCGCGCTCACGCTTGAAGAAGCCGCCCGGGATACGACCGGCGGCGGAGAACTTTTCCTGATAGTGGACGGTGAGCGGGAAGAAATCCTGCCCTTCCTTGACCGTCTTGGCCGCGGTGACGGCGCACAGCACCACCGTCTCGCCGAGCGTCGCGATCACCGCGCCGTCGGCCTGGCGGGCAACCTTGCCCGTCTCGAGCGTCAGGGTCTTGCCGCCCCACTCGATGCTTACCGTTTTCTTGTCGAACATTTCGTTTCCTTCACTCCGGCCGCCCTATGCAGCCGGGGCCTGCTTGAGCCAGTCTTGGCTCGTGCCAGTCGGGCCTTATTGCCCGCTGGCGTTGGACGCTCGCGTCACACGCGAAGCGCATATGCGAGAAGGGCGCCGCAAGGGCGCCCTTCCGTTATTACTTGCGAAGACCGAGCTTCGCGATGAGGGCGAGGTAGCGATCCCCGTCCTTCTTGCGGAGATAGTCGAGAAGCGAACGACGCTTGTTGACCATCATCAGCAGGCCGCGACGCGAATGGTTGTCCTTGGCGTGGCCCTTGAAGTGCTCGGTCAGGTTCCGGATCCGCTCGGTCAGGATCGCGACCTGGACTTCCGGCGAACCGGTGTCGCCTTCGGCGCGGGCGTGATCCTTGATGAGTTCCTGGCGGCGTTCCGCAGTGATCGACATGTGTTTTCCTTCGACATCTTTACAGGTTGAAGCCGCGGACGACACGACCCTCGCGGGCCTGGACCTCGATCAGCGCCACCGGCACATCGTGCAGGCAGGCAAAATACTGGCCATCGTCGGCAACGATCCCGGCCAGAACACGCCCCTGGCGGAGCGCCCCTGCCTGGTCGGGCGTGAGGGGTAGAGCCGGGATGTCGTCCAGCCCCGCCCTCAACGGCAGGAGAATATGTTCAAGGGTGCGCCCCTTAGCGGCTTCGCTCAAATTGTCCAGCGATATCGCCTGCGAAAGGCCGAACGGCCCCGCCTTCGTCCTTCTGAGATAGGTGACGTGCCCCACCGTTCCAAGGGCCAGCGCAATGTCGCGGGCCAGGCTGCGGATATAGGTGCCCTTGGAAACATGCGCGCTCAGCGTCGCTTCCTTCAGCGCGCCTGCGTCGGCCGCCTCGGTGACGCTCAGCGCGAATACCGTCACCGCGCGGGTCTTGAGCACTACCTCCTCGCCCGCCCGCGCCAGGTCATAGGCCCGCTGCCCGTCGACCTTCAGCGCGGAGAAGGCGGGCGGCATCTGCTCGATCGGCCCGGTAAAGTTTGCCAGCGCGGCGGCCAGCGCCTCGCGCGTTGGGCGCACATCGCTGGTCGCGATCGCTTTCCCTTCCGCGTCCAGCGTATCGGTCTGCTCCCCGAAGCGGATGGTGAAATCATACACCTTGTCGCTGTCGAGCATCCGCCCGGCAAGCTTCGTCGCCTCGCCCAGCGCGATCGGCAGCACGCCCGACGCCAGCGGGTCCAGCGTGCCGCCGTGCCCCACTTTCGCCTTGCCATATCCGCCCTCGCGCAGCGCCCGCTTCACCGCGCTCACGCCCTGCGTCGATCCAAGCCCAAGCGGCTTGTCGAGGATCAGCCATCCATGCATCTCAGGAGTCCTCAGGCGAACAGCTGCGCAAAGGCGAGATACTGGCGCACCAGCCAGTCGGCGGGCGGGCCGACGATCTTGCCCACGATGCTCGCGCTCGGCCAGATCATCGGCACCACCACCAGGAGGACGATGATCAGCGGAAAGCCGAAACGCGCCAGCTTCGCCCATTCCACCGCCAGCCGACGCGGCAGCACGCCTTCCACCACATGCCCGCCGTCAAACGGCGGCAGCGGCAGCAGGTTGAACACCGCGAGGAAGATGTTGATCAGCAGGAAGTTGACGAGATTCGCGAAGATGAACTGGCTGACGCCCTCCGGCGGCCCGCTCATCTGCCCGTAAAGAACACCGATCGCGATGGCCGCGACCGCCGCCAGCAGGAAGTTCATCCCCGGCCCGGCGAGCGCCACCGCCACCATGCCCCAGCGCGGATTGCGCAGCCGCCGCGCATCCACCGGCACCGGCTTGGCCCATCCAAACACCGGCGCCTTGGCGAGCGCAAGGCCCAGCGGCAGGATCACGGTTCCGATCGGATCGACATGGCGGATCGGGTTGAACGACAGCCGGTTGAGCTGCGCCGCGGTCGGATCGCCGAGCGCACGCGCCATCAGGCCATGCGCCACCTCGTGAAAGACGATCGCGATGATCAGCGGAATGATCCACACCGCCGCGGCGTAGATGGGATTGTCGGGTGTCATGATGCCGGCGAGATAGGGGGGCGGGCGAGCGAGCGCCAGCGCCCCCGCGTGTCACGCCTGGCCCGCAGCGCCCAATTCCAGCGCAGCGGTGAAATGCCGCCGACACAAGGCGACATAGCGGTCGTTCCCGCCGATCACCGTCTGCGCCCCGGCCGCTACCGGCCGCCCTTCGGCGTCGACCCGCAGGTTCATCGTCGCCTTTCGCCCGCATTCGCAGACCGACTTTATCTCGATCAGCGCGTCGGCCAGCGCCAGCAGCCGCGCCGATCCCTCGAACAATGCCCCCTGGAAATCAGTACGCAGGCCATAGGCCAACACCGGAATGCCATCGACATCCGCCAGCCGCGCGAGCTGATCGACTTGCGCCGCCGTCAGGAATTGCGCCTCGTCCACCAGTACGCACGCCACCGTTTCCTCGGCATGGCGGTCGAGCACGCAGGCCGCGATATTGGTGCTCGCGTCGAACATCGTCGCCGGCGCCGACAGACCGATGCGCGAGGTAATCGTGCCCGCCGCAAAGCGATCGTCGATCGCCGCGGTGAACAGCATCGTCGCCATGCCGCGCTCGCGATAGTTGAAATCGGCCTGCAGCAGGTTGGTCGATTTCCCCGCATTCATGCTGGCGTAATAGAAATAGAGCTTGGCCATCGCGTTGCTGTTCCCCATCGGCGCGCGCCGCGCCACTATTTTCCTGCCGCCCCGTTTTACGGCCCCCGCGGGATACGAAGCCGCCCCCAACGATTGTTCGCGCGAACCACACGAGGAATTCGCCGATGCTTCGTTCCTACCTCATCGGGCTGGCCGCGGGTCAGCGCGGCATCGTGCCGCTCGCCGCGCTTGCCGCCGCCGGCCGTCGCGGCGCGCTGCCCGATGACATGCCGCTCGCCAAATTGTTCAAGAACCCGCTGATCGCCTGGGGCGCCGTGGCGTTCAGCGCCGCGGAAATGGCTGGCGACAAGCAGAAGACCGCGCCGGACCGCATCGTCCCGATCGGCCTCGCGGTGCGCAGCGTTACCTCGGCCTATGCCGGTGCCGCCCTCGCTCCCAAGGGACAGCGCGTGACCGGGGCCGCCGTCGCGCTCGGCACAGCGCTCGCCAGTTCCTACATGGGCTGGCGCATCCGCATGGCGGCGATGCGACGCTACGGCCAGACCGCGACCGGCTTTGTCGAGGATGCACTGGTGCTCGCCACCGGCGTCGCCGCCGCCGATCCGCGCCTCATCAAGCGCGCCGCTTAAGCCGGATCGTAGCTCAGCCGCACCTTCGACGCCGCCTCGGCCGCCACGCGCCGAGCGTCGTCGGTGGTCGCGGCGCGCGCCAGTGCCACGCCCATGCGGCGATAGGGCCGCGTAGTCGGCTTGGCGAAGATCCGCACGTCCACTTCGCCCCCCGCGGTCGCCAGCGCGTCGCCAATGCCGTCATAGCGCACCGTGTCCGACGCACGATCCGCCAGTATCACCGTCGAGGCGGAGGGGCCGTAACTGGTCAGCGTCGGGATCGGCAGGCCCAGGATCGCGCGGGCGTGTAGGTCGAACTCACTCAGCGATTGCGAGATCAGCGTCACCATCCCCGTGTCATGCGGCCGCGGCGACAGTTCGGAGAAGATCACCTCGTCATCCTTGACGAAGAACTCGACCCCGAACAGCCCATACCCGCCCAGATCGTCGACCACCTTGCGCGCCATGTCCTGCGCGTCAGCGATCGCCTTTTCCGACATGGCGGCCGGCTGCCAGCTTTCCTGATAATCGCCGCGTTCCTGCCTGTGGCCGATCGGCGGGCAGAAGACGACGCCGTCGCGCGTGCGCACCGTCAGCAACGTGATCTCATAATCGAAATCGACGAATTCCTCGACGATCACCCGCGCCCGGTCGCCGCGCATATTGGCGACGGCATAATCCCACGCCGCTTCCAGATCCGCTTCGCTGCGAACCGTGCTCTGTCCCTTGCCCGATGAGGACATCACCGGCTTGATCACGCAGGGCAGCCCAGTGTGCGCCGCACCCGCGCGCACCTCGTCCAGCGTCTCGGCATAACGATAGCGCGACGTGCGCAGCCCCAGCTCGACCGCCGCCACTTCGCGAATGCCGTCGCGGTTCATCGTCATCATCGTGGCGCGCGCCGACGGGACGATCGTCGTCCCCGCCGCCTCCAGCTCGGCCAGCACTTCGGTGCGGATCGCCTCCACCTCCGGAACAACGAAATCGGGCCGGTGCCTCTCCACGGCTGCACGCAGTAGGTCGGCGTCGAGCATGGAGAAAACCTCGCGCGCATCCGCCACCTGCATCGCAGGCGCGCCGTCATAGCTGTCGCAGGCGATGACATAGCAGCCGAGCCGCTTGGCCGAGATCACGAACTCGCGTCCAAGCTCGCCCGAACCGAGCAGAAGGATTGTTGCCGTGAACGCCATGCCGCACCGCCTTGCTGTTGCCGGTCGCGTGAGTGGCCCGATCGACGCGGCTTGTCCACGGGGGGCATCACTCGTAGCACCCGGCGAAACAGACGGGAGGATACATGGCCGGGTCCGATTTGCCGAAGGTGCTTGCGTTCGACGTGTTCGGAACGGTGGTCGACTGGCGCACCAGCATCACCGCCGAATCCGCCGATTTCCTCGCGCGCATCGGCCGCGCCGACCTCGATCCCGCCACCTTCACCGACAATTGGCGCCGCCGCTATCTCACCGGCATGGCGGCCTATGCCAAGTCGGGCCGCGACTTCACCATCCTCGACGTGCTCCACCGCGAGATGCTGGACGAAACGCTGACGGACGCGGGCGTCGATCCCGCCACGCTCGACGATGCCCTGCTGCAGGACTGGACCTTCGCCTGGCGCCGCCTTGCGCCGTGGCCCGACTCGGTCGAGGGGCTGACGCGCCTCAAGGGCCGCTTCCCGATCGTCACCTTGTCGAACGGCAATATCGCGCTGATGCTTGAAATGGCGCGGCGCGGCGGCCTGCCCTGGGATGCGATCATGGGTGCCGAAGTCACTCGCGCCTACAAACCCGATCCGCGCGCCTATCTCGGCACTGCCAAGATCCTCGGCCTGTCGCCGCAGGAGGTGTGCCTGGTCGCCGCACACCACAGCGACCTCGCGGCCGCGCGCGCCTGCGGGCTCAAAACCGCCTTTGTGTCACGCCCGATGGAATATGGCGGCCGCCCCGCCCCCGACGCGAAGCTGGCGCAGGATTGGGAATGGTCCGCCGACAGCCTCACCGACCTGGCGGAAAAGCTCGGCTGCTGATTGGCAGCCGGCGGCTTATTCCCCGCCGGCGTCCAGATCGCGCGCCACGGTGGGCGATCGCAGCAGCTGGTCGATATGGCTGCCCTCGTCGAAGCTCTCGTCGCTCAGGAACTTCAGCCGCGCGGCATATTTCATCTTCACCCGCCGCGCGACTTCGCGCTGCAGATAGGCGGTGTTGGTACGCAGCGCCTTCAGCACCGCTTCCTCGTCCTTGCCCAGCAGCGGCTTCACGAACACCGTCGCATGGCGAAGGTCAGGGGACACGCGCACTTCGGTGATGCTCACCAGGTGAGTCGTCAGCACGTCGTCATGCACGTCGCCGCGCTGCAGGATCTCCGACAGGATATGACGCACCTGTTCGCCAACGCGCAGGGTACGGACGGATTTTTCTGGTTGATCGGTCATCGTGAGACTCCCCTCTCCCCGCCTGGGGGAGAGGGTTCATGTCCTTACAGCGTGCGTTCGCGCAGCTCGACCTCGAACGTTTCGAGGAAGTCGCCCGGGCGGATGTCGGTGAAGTTCTGCGTGAACGTCACACCGCATTCCAGACCCGCGCGAACCTCCGGAACGTCGTCCTTGAAGCGTCGCAGCGACGCAATTTCGCCATTGTAGATAATGACGTCGTTGCGCGTGATGCGGGCCTTGAGCGCCTTGCGGATGACACCCTCGACCACCAGCAGACCGGCGGCCTTGCCGTGCTTGCCGGCCGAGAAGACCTCGCGGATTTCCGCGCGGCCAACGACCGTCTCGAACGCCTCGGGGCCAAGCTCGCCCGCCATGCCGGCGCGGATCTCGTCGATCAGGTCATAGATGACGTCATAATATTTCAACGCCACCTTGTGCCGCTCGGCGATTTCGCGCGCCTTGGCATTGGCACGGACGTGGAAGCCGATGATCGGCGCGCCCGAGGCCGCAGCCGCGTTCACGTCGCTCTCGGTGATGCCGCCGACGCCCGAATGCAGGATGCGCGCGCGGATGTCGTCGGTCGAGATCTTGTTGATCGCAGCGACGATCGCCTCGACGGTCCCTTGCGTATCCGCCTTCACCACCAGCGGATATTCGATCGCCTTGTTCGCTGCCAGCGCAGAGAACATGCTCTCGAGGCTCGCCGGCGCAGCCGTCGTGCGCTTCTGCGTCAGCACGCCCTGGCGATATTCCGCAACTTCGCGTGCCCGCGCTTCGCTCTCGACCACCTGCAGCTGGTCACCAGCCGACGGCGTGCCCGAAATGCCGAGCACCTCGACCGGCGTCGACGGGCCCGCTTCCTTCAGCTGGCGACCCTTGTCGTCGACCATCGCACGCACCTTGCCGCTTTCCGCGCCGACGACGAACACGTCGCCGACCTTCAGCGTGCCGCGGGTGACGAGCACGGTGGCAACCGGGCCACGGCCCTTGTCCAGCTTCGCCTCGATCACGCTGCCTTCGGCATCGCGGTCGGGGTTGGCCTTCAGGTCCATCAGCTCGGCCTGCAGCTGGATCTTCTCGATCAGCTCGTCGAGGCCGGTTTTCTTCAGCGCGGAGACCTCGACGTCCTGCGTCTCGCCGCCCATCGCCTCGACCTGGATGTCATGCTCCAGCAGGCGCTCGCGCACGCGCTGGGCATTGGCATCGTGCTTGTCGATCTTGTTGATCGCCACGATCATCGGCTTGCCGGCCGCCTTGGTGTGATTGATCGCCTCGATCGTCTGCGGCATCAGCCCGTCGTCTGCGGCAACCACCAGCACCACGATATCGGTGACGTCGGCACCACGCGCACGCATGGCGCTGAACGCCTCGTGGCCCGGCGTGTCGAGGAAGGTGATCTTCGACTTGTCCTTCAGCGTCACCTGATAGGCGCCGATATGCTGCGTGATGCCACCGGCCTCGCCGCGCACCACGTCGGTGCCGCGCAGCGCGTCGAGCAGGCTGGTCTTGCCATGGTCAACGTGGCCCATGATCGTCACGACCGGCGGACGCGGCTTCAGATCGGCCTCGGCGTCCGGCGCGGTATCCAGCACCAGATCGATGTCGCTGTCGCTGACGCGCACGACATTGTGGCCGAATTCGGTGACCAGCAGCTCGGCCGTATCCTGGTCGATCGTCTGCGTCATGGTGACGGGCGAACCCATCTTGAACAGCGCCTTCACCAGGTCAGCGCCGCGTTCCGCCATGCGGTTCGCCAGCTCCTGGACGGTGATCGCCTCCGGCACCTGAACGTCGCGGACCTGCTTGGCCTGCGGTTCGCGCGGGCCGGTCCAGCCACGCTTTTCCTTTTCGCGCGCACGCTTCAGCGCGGCGAGCGAGCGGGCGCGTGCGCCATCCTCGTTCAGCGCGCGGGTGACCGTCAGCTTGCCGCCACGACGCTCGTCGCCCTTGCGGTCGCGCTGCTGCGGACGCGCCGGCGCCGCATTGTTGCGCGGCGTCGCCTGCCCCGACGGCAGGTTGCGCTGCTGCGGCGAGGACGATCCGGCCGACGATCCGCTGGCTGTCGAGGCTGCTGCCGCGACCGGCGCTGGCTTCGGCTCGGGCTTTGGCTGCGGCTTCGGAATCTCAGGACGTGCCACCGGCGAGAAGCGGCGCGGCGCCGGCATCGACGGGTCGCGGCCCAGCACCGGGGGTGCAGGCGGCGGCGCAGGGGTCGGCTTGGGCGCGGGCGGCGGCGGCGGGGCCGCTACCGGCGCGGCCGGTGCCGGCGTCGGCGCAGCCGGCGCCTCGACGACTGGTGCCTTGGGCTCGGGCGCGGGAGGCGGCGGCGGCGGGGCCACCGGACGGAACATGATCGGCGCACCCGTGCGCACCATCAGCGGCTCTTCGGCCGGGGGCGCGGGCGGTGCAGCCGCCGGGGTTTCAGCCACCTGCTCGGGTGCCGCCGGAGCAGGCCCGGGCGCAGGCGCAGCCTCGGCCGCAGCAGCGGCACGCTCCTCGGCGCGGCGCTTTTCTTCCTCCGCCGCGCGGGCACGCTCGGCCTCCTCGCGGTGCCGCTGTTCCTCCAGCGCACGCATGCGCTGCTCCTCGGCCTCGCGCAGCAGGCGGGCCTGCCGCTCCTGCGGGGTCTCGTTGGACGGGGCGCGCGGCGGTGCGGGCGGCTCAGCGCGCGGTGCGGGCGCGGCGGGCGCCTCGGCTTCCGCCGGTGCCGGCGCGGCAACCTGCTCCGTCGGCGCGGGGTCACCCGGCTTGCGGAAGGTGCGGGCCTTCTTGGTTTCCACGATCACCGTATTGGAGCGGCCGTGGCTGAAGCTTTGCTTCACCTTGCCGGTCTCGACGGTGCGTCGGACGCCCAGAGGCGCGCGCATGCCAAGTTTCGGCTTATCGTTGTCGGTCTCGCTCACTCAAATTCCTCGTGTGTCGTCACGGCCGGTACATGCCCGGAAAGCTCGGGCGCCGATGCGCCTTGCGCGGCCGTTGCGCAAGGTGCGGAGGTCAGACCACCCACCAAAGTATCACTTTGATGAGCTTCTGGGCTATCAGGGCCGATAAAGCGGCGCCAGCGATCGAGCGCGTCGCTCAACCTGCCGGCCGCCATGCGGTCGGTGACGCCGATATGTACCACGTTTTCGCGGCCCAGCGCCATCGACAATATGGGGCGTGGTATCGGCAGAACCAAGCCCCCCAGTCCGCTGCCCTCGCGGTTCGATCCGACTCGCCACGCCTGGGCCAGCTTGCGCCGCCCGTCCTCGCTCGCGTCCGCGGCATGGTACAATGCGTGTAGCCGGCCGGCGCGCGCCGCCTCGGCAATGCGGTCCGATCCGGTCAGCACGGTGCCCGCGCGCGATTCCAGCCCCAGCCGGTCGAGCGCCTGGCGCTCCAGCGCGGCGGCGATCATCGCGGGCAGATCATCGGGAATGATCATCTCGCCGGCCTTGAACGCCCGCGCCAGCGCCCCGCGCAGCTTGCCCTTCGCCTGGGCGGCGGAAAGCTCTGCCGCGGTCACGCCGATCCACGCCCCGCGCCCGGGCGCCTTGGCACGCACATCGGGCAGCACGCGCCCGTCAGGCGCCAGCACCAGCCGGATCAGGCCGTCGCGCGGCGCTTCCTCGCGCGACAGGATGCAGGTACGGACAGGATCGCTCATGCGCGCGCCTCCCGCCCGGCAACCTGGTGGCTGCCGGCCTGATGTTGGTTGGCGCTGCGGATCGTTAGCCGATCATTGTGAGGGTTCCGCATGCGCGTCTCCCTCTTTCGGTGCGGCAGGCGAGTCGCGATCAACGATCAGCACGCCGCCGGCACCGTAATTCTCCGTCGAAACTTCCTCGATCACGATCTGGACCGCGGCGGGATTCTTGCCCAGCCGCGTGACCAGCGAGGACGTGACGTCAGCCACGATCCCCGCCTTCTGCTCCCTGGATGCGGAGCCTGCCAGTCTGATCGACACGAACGGCATCAGGCCTCCGACTCCTCCGTCGCAACATCGGCCGTCGCGGCATCGGCCGGCGCGGCCTCCTCATCATCGAACCAATGCGCACGGGCAGCCATGATGATCTCATTGCCCTGCTCTTCGGTCAGGCCATATTCGCCCAGCACACCGCCCTTGTGCTCGGGACGGCGCGGTGCGTCCTCGTTGCGGCGGCGCGGCTCGGCACGCTTCTTCTCGATCAATTCGTCGGTGGCGAGGTCGGCGACATCGTCCAGCGTCTTGATCCCGGCCTTGCCCAGCGTGACCAGCATCGCTTCGGTCAGGTGCGGCAGCTGCGCCACCGCATCCTCGACGCCCAGCGCCTGGCGCGCTTCGCGATTGGCCTGCTCGCGACGCTCGATCGCCTCGGCCGCACGGCTCTGCAGCTCCTGCGCCAGATCCTCGTCGAAGCCTTCGATCGCCGCCAGCTCGTCCAGCTCGACATAGGCGACCTCTTCCAGCTCGGTGAAGCCTTCGGCCACCAGCAGCTGGGCCAGCGTCTCGTCGACGTCCAGCTCGTTCTGGAATGCTTCCGACCGGCTGACGAATTCCTGCTGACGCTTCTCCGACGAATCGGTCTCGGTCATGATGTCGATCGCCTTGGCGGTCAGCTGCGACGCCAGGCGCACGTTCTGACCACGGCGGCCGATGGCAAGGCTCAGCTGGTCGTCGGGAACGACCACTTCGATCCGCTCTTCTTCCTCGTCGATGATCACGCGGCTGACGTTCGCCGGCTGCAGCGCGTTGACGACGAAGGTCGCGATGTCCGGCGACCACGGGATGATGTCGATCTTCTCGCCCTGCATTTCCTGCACGACGGCCTGAACGCGGCTACCCTTCATGCCGACGCATGCGCCGACCGGATCGATCGACGAATCGTGGCTGATGACGCCGATCTTCGCGCGGCTCCCCGGGTCGCGCGCGGCGGCCTTGATCTCGATGATGCCGTCGTAGATTTCCGGCACTTCCTGCGCGAACAGCTTCTTCATGAAGTCGGGGTGCGCGCGCGACAGGAAGATCTGCGGCCCGCGGTTCTCGCGCACCACCTTCAGGATCAGCGACCGGATGCGGTCGTTCACGCGCACCACTTCGCGCGGGATCTGCTGGTCGCGGCGGATGACGCCCTCGGCGCGGCCCAGGTCGACGACGATGTGGCCGAACTCGACGCGCTTCACGACGCCGGTGATGATCTCGCCGGCGCGGTCCTTGAATTCTTCATACTGGCGCTCGCGCTCGGCATCGCGAACCTTCTGGAAGATCGTCTGCTTGGCAGCCTGCGCCTGGATTCGGCCGAATTCGATCGGCGGCAGCGGATCGACCAGGAAGTCGCCGACGGTCGCGCCCTTCTGCAGCTTCTGCGCGCCATTGACGTCGACCTGCTTGTAGATGTCGTCGACCTGCTCGACCACTTCAACGACACGCCACAGGCGAAGGTCACCGTTGTTCGGGTCCAGCTTTGCGCGGATGTCCATTTCCTGGCCGTAGCGGGTACGCGCCGCACGCTGGATCGCATCCTCCATCGCCTCGATGACGATCGCCTTGTCGATCATCTTCTCGCTGGCGACGCTGTTGGCGATCGCGATCAGTTCCGCACGGTTCGCGGTGACGCCGGTAGCCATTACTCGATTTCCTCTGCTTCGATTTCTTCTTCTTCCGCGCCCTCGACGGAGAGCGGGACGGTTGCAGCGATCAATTTGTCGGTCAGCACCAGCTTCGCGTCAGTGATCCGCGCGAAGGGAACGTTGGCCACCGAGCCCGTACGATTGCGGATGGTGATTTCCTCACCCTCGACGCCGACGATCTCGCCGCGGAACTGCTTTTGCCCGTCGAGCGGCGCGTCCAGCGTCAGCTTCGCCTCATGCCCGGCCCAGTCGGTGTAATCCGACAGGCGCGTCAGCGGGCGATCGATGCCCGGGCTCGACACTTCCAGGCGATAGGCGCCCTCGATCGGGTCCCGCCCCTCTTCCTCCAGCGCGTCGAGCACGTCGGAGATGCGGCGCGACAGGTCGGCGCAATCGTCGATCGTCAGCTGCCGCGTGTCGGGCCGCTCCGCCATCACCTGCAGCGTGCGTTCGTCACCCTTGCCGAACAGCGCGACACGCACGAGGTCGAACCCGAGTGCCTTGGCCTCGGCCTCGATCATCTGGGTCAGCGCGACCAAATCCGCCATCGGGTCTCCACATACACACAGGTTGTTGCCGCCGCGGAGCCCTGCCCCGCGACCCCTTGCATCTGGCGATGTAAGAGAAAGCACGGTCAATATAGATCGGGATGCGATGAGGGGCAATCCCCCACTGCCCTTCCCGGATCAGTCACACCGGCAATGTTGCAAAATGTTGCCAAGAAGGTCGGAACGGGCCGCCCGCGGCATCGTTCACCACATATCACTTGGGAAAGGAACGCGCTTTGCTCTGGACGATCGTTGTCATCCTGCTGGTCCTATGGCTCCTCGGCTTCAGCCTGCATGTCGCTGGCGGCCTGATCCACATCCTGCTGGTGATCGCGCTGATCGTCGGGCTGGTGCAGCTCTTCACCGGCCGCCGCGTCTAGATCGGGTGGCATCACCCCGGGGTCCGTCCCCGGGGTGACGCATCCGCGCCTCAGTCGGCGAACAACAACACCGGCGTCTCGAGCAGCTTCTTGACCGCCTGGACATAGCTTGCCGCATCCCAGCCATCCACGACGCGGTGGTCGCAGCTGATCGACAGGTTCATCAGCTTGGCGCGGACGATGTCGTCGCCCCGGAACACCGGCCGCTCGACGATCTTGTTCGGCCCGATGATCGCCACTTCCGGCCGGTTGATCACCGGAGTCGTCGCGATCCCGCCCAGCGGCCCGAGCGAGGTGACGGTGATCGTCCCGCCGCCCAGCTCCTCGGGCTTCAGCTTCTGCGTCCGCGCCGCTTCCGCCAGGCGGCCGATCTCGCTCGCCAGCTGCCAGACATTCTTGTCCTGCGCATCGCGGATCACCGGCACGGTGAGGCCAGCATCGGTCTGCGCCGCCATGCCCAGGTGCACCCGGCCCGACCGAGTCACCACGCCCGCCTCGTCATCGTAGCGCGCGTTGAGCATCGGGAACTGCGGCAAGGTGCGGCAGATCGCGACGATCAGGAACGGCAGCATGGTCAGCTTCGGCCGCCCGCCACGATTGTCGTTCAGGTCGGCGCGCATCTCCTCCAGCGCGGTCACGTCGATTTCGTCGACATAGGTGAAGTGCGGGATGTTGCGCTTCGACGCGGCCATGTTCTCGGCGATACGGCGGCGCATCCCGATCACCTTGACCTGCTCGTCCTCGCGCGCGCGGCTGGCATGCGGCGCATGATAGCCCTGCCCGCCGGCATAGCGCAGATAGGCGTCCAGGTCGGCGTGGCGGATGCGGTCACCCTCCGACACCTTCACCTGCGAGAGGTCGACGCCCAGATCCTTCGCCCGCGCGCGCACCGCCGGGGAGGCCAGAACAGGAGCCGCCGACGCCGCAGCAGGCGCCACCTCGGCAACCGGCGCAGCAGCCACCGATGCAGCCGGAGCCGGAGCCGGAGTGGCCGGCGCCGCTTCCACCACGTCCTCGACGCCGGGATTCTCCGCCTCGAATGCCGCGGCTTCGTGCGCGCCGCCCAGCTTCTGCTCGACCTCCGCCGCGGTCTCGCCCTCCGGCTCGACCGACGCATCGGCGTCGGTTTCGATCACCACCAGCATCGCGCCGATCGCAATCTGGTCGCCGACCTCGCCGGCCAGCTCGACCACGACGCCCGACACCGGCGATTCCATCTCGACCGTCGCCTTGTCGGTCATCATGTCGGCGATATTCTGGTCTTCCTCGACCCGGTCGCCCACCGCGACATGCCAGCCGACGATCTCCGCCTCGGCAATGCCTTCGCCGATATCGGGCAGCTTAAAGGTGAAACGCGCCATAGCCTGATCCAAATCCGTTCGTGTCGAGCGAAGTCGAGACACTGTCTCGCGAAGCCCCGCCCCTCGACTTCGCGCGGGACGGACGGGGCGGGTGGGACTGGGTGTCAGTCCTTCATGATCTTTTTCAGCGCCATGCCGATGCGCACGGGGCCGGGGAAATACGCCCATTCCAGGCTGTGCGGATACGGCGTGTCGAACCCGGTCACGCGCTCCACCGGCGCTTCCAGGTGATAGAAGCACCGCTCCTGCACCAGCGCCGACAGTTCCGCGCCAAACCCGCCGGTGCGCGTCGCCTCATGCACGATCAGGCAGCGCCCGGTCTTCTTCACGCTCTCCTCGATCGTCTCGATGTCGAGCGGCACCAGCGTGCGCAGGTCGATGATCTCGGCGTCGATGCCGGTATCCTCGACCACCTGGGCGCAGACGTGAACCATCGTGCCATAGGCCAGCATCGTCACCGCCTGGCCCTCGCGCACGACCGCCGCCTTGCCCAGCGGGATCTTGTAATAGCCGGTCGGCACTTCGCCCGCGGGATGCTTTGACCAGTTCGCCGCCGGGCGATCCCAATGGCCGTTGAATGGGCCGTTGTAGATGCGCTTGGGTTCGAAGAAGATGACCGGGTCATTGTCCTCGATCGCGGAGATCAGCAGCCCCTTGGCGTCATAGGGCGTCGACGGGATCACCGTCTTCAGGCCGGAGACGTGGGTGAAGATCCCCTCCGGGCTCTGCGAATGGGTCTGCCCGCCGAAAATGCCGCCGCCGAACGGCGAGCGCACCGTGATCGGCGCGGTGAATTCCCCGTCCGAACGATAGCGCAGCCGCGCCGCCTCGCTCACCAGCTGGTCGAGCGCGGGGTAGATGTAATCGGCAAACTGGATCTCGGGCACCGGGCGAAGGCCATAAGCCCCCATGCCGATCGCGACGCCGATGATGCCGATCTCGGTGATCGGCGTGTCGAACACGCGCGTCTTGCCATATTTCGCCTGCAGGCCGGCCGTCGCGCGGAACACGCCGCCGAAATAGCCCACGTCCTCGCCCATCACCACGACGTCGGGGTCGCGCGCCATCAACACGTCCATGGCGGAATTGATCGCCTGGATCATGTTCATGCGCTGGGTGGCGCCGGCGGCGTCGGTCTCCACCGCCGTATTTTCCGCGTTCGTCTCGATCACGTCACTCACCAGGCCAACTCCGTCATCCCAGCGCAGGCGGGGATCCATAAACGCATCATGTCGAAAGAGCCGCCGGGGGCGCGGCCAGTGCTGTTCGCCGTCCGCGCGGCGGCACTCACCGTCGCAGCGCTCACTTCTTGCGCGCCCACGGTCGCCCGCTTTCCTCTTCCTCGGCGATCATCTGCGCCTGCTGTTCGCGCAGATGCCACGGCATCTCCTCGAACACGCCGTCGAACAGCGTGTCGAGCGGCTGGTGCAGGCCATGGCCCAGGATGCCGTTCTTCTCGGCTTCCTTCTGCGCGGCCTTCACCTCGTCGGCGACTTCCTTGTCCATCGTCGCCTGGCGCTCCTCGTCCCATTCGCCGATGGTGATCAGATGATCCTTCAGCCGGCGGATCGGGTCGCCCAGCGGCCATGCGGTCGGCTCGCCCGCGCTGCGATATTGCGACGGGTCATCCGACGTGGAATGCCCTTCGGCGCGATAGGTGAAATGCTCGATCAGCGTGGGGCCCTGGTTGGTCCGCGCACGCTCCGCCGCCCACTGCGTGGCGGCATAGACCGCCAGCGCGTCATTGCCGTCGACCCGCAGGCCAGCGATGCCATAGCCAACCGCGCGCGCGGCAAAGGTCGTCGCCTCCGCGCCGGCAAAGCCGGAAAAGCTCGAAATCGCCCATTGGTTGTTGACGACGTTGAAGATCACCGGTGCGCGATAGACGGTGGCAAAGGTCAACGCGGAGTGGAAGTCGCCCTCCGCCGTCGATCCCTCGCCGCACCAGGTGGCGGCAATGCGCGTGTCGCCCTTCGATGCCGACGCCATCGCCCAGCCCACCGCCTGCGGGTATTGCGTCGTCAGGTTGCCGGAGATCGAGAAGAAGCTGAAGCGCTTCTCCGAATACATGATCGGCAGCTGCTTGCCCTGCAGCTTGTCGCCCGCATTCGAATAGATCTGGTTCATCATGTCGACCAGCGGGCACCCGCGCGCGATCAGCAGACCCTGCTGGCGATAGGACGGAAAGCACATGTCGTCGGCGTCGAGCGCATAGGCCTGCGGCACGGCCACCGCCTCCTCGCCCAGCGACTTCATGTAGAAGCTCGTCTTGCCCTGCCGCTGCGCGCGGAACATGCGTTCGTCGAACGCGCGCACCGTCGCCATATGGCGCAGCATGCGGCGCAGCGTATCGGGCGACAGCTTGGGATCCCACGGGCCGACCGCGCGATTGTCGTCATCGAGCACGCGGACCATCGTATAGACGAGGTCGGTGAACCCGCGGGCGTCCTCGGCAGTGTCCGGGCGGCGCACCGATCCCGCGGCGGGGATCTCCACATCCGAAAAATCGACCGTGTCGCCGGGGCGGAACTTGGGCTCGGGCACATGCAGCGCGAGCGGGGGCAGATTGCTGCGGGCGGCGTCCGCCATAGTTTCTCCGGTTACTTGTTGCACCGGACAACGCGCCGGTGAGCAGATCGAATCCTTGTTATAAAATTTCAACGCACAGCGCCAGCGTCTGCGATGCAAGGAAATGTGACACGACCTTTTCGTCCGCCGAAACCGCCATGGATCATGGTTTCGAGTCGCACGATTGACTCCGCCGGTTGTAGGAACAAAAGAGGAACGTGAGTTTTGAGTGAGTCGTGCCCGTGCCATCCCCTGCCACCATTGCCGAGCTGAGAGAAACGCTCCGCGCCATTGAGGGCGACGGCCATCGCCGGCGCGAGACGCTGCCCTTCGGCGTGGCGGATATGGATTCGCGGCTCGCCGACGGCGGGCTGCGGCTCGATGGGCTGCACGAGGTCGCGGCGAAGGGCGCCGACATGTGCGATGATTCGGCCGCCACCTTGTTCATGGCGGGGATTGCCGCGCGCGCCTGGGGTCCGATCCTGTGGGTCGTGCGCCGGCGCGATCTGTTCGCCCCCGGCCTCTACCAGGCGGGCCTCTCCCCCGAACGCGTCCTTTATGCCGAGGCGCGCGACGATGCCGAAGTGCTCGCGCTGATGGAGGAAGGGCTGCGCCACCGCGGTCTTGGCGCGGTGATCGGCGAGGTGAAGCGCGCTGCCATGCCTGCCACCCGCCGGCTGCAACTCGCCGCCGAAGGGGGCCGCACGATCGCGCTCCTCCTGCGCCGCCATGCGCGCGAGGATGCCGATCCGCTGGCCCCGCCCTCCGCGGCGCTCACCCGCTGGCGGATCGCTTCCGCCCCCTCCGTTCCCCTGCGCTGCGGCAGCATGGGCCGCCCGCGCTGGGCCGTCTCGCTGGTGCGGCAACGCGGCGGCGACCCTTTCGACACTTTGCTGGAGGCCTGCGATGACACGGGTCGTCTCGCTCTACCTGCCGCACTGGGCGATCGATCGCGTGCGCCGGGCCGAGCGTCGCCGCGCACCAACGCCGCGGCCTGAACCGGGCAATTCGCTCGATTCAGGGCCGCTCGATCTCGCGCCGCTGACGGCGGCGGTGGCCGAGGAACAGGTGCTGCAATGCGACGCGCCGAAGAACACCGGCTGGCGCCCCGGCGCGCGCTGGGCGCGCAGCGATGCGTCTGCGCCTGTTGAGAAGCGCTGGTCGCAATCGACGCGCGCCGATGTCGCACGCCAGGTGGAGGCGATGCCCGCGCATCAGCGCCCGCCAATGCGCGAAATGGGCCGCCGCAGCGAGGCCGCCGACCATCCCTTCCGCGCCATGCCGCCGGACGAAGGCGCGCGCCCCGTGCCCACGACGCTACCCGTGCGTCCCGATCCGGAGGACGTGCCCAACACCCGCTGGCGCGGCTTTGACGGCCTCGATCCCAATGCCGACGACCGCGCCGCCGCCGCGCTCGCGCGGTGGAACGCCATGCCCGCGGTGCGCGGTCCCGGCGAAGGCCCCCACCCCGACAAATACGCCCGCTGCGGCTCCAATGATGCCGGCGCGCGGGTCCCCGGCGTCGCGCCCTTTTTCGACACCGGCCGCACCCTCGCCAACACCGTCGCCCGCGCCAGCAATCTCCAACATCCCGCCCCCAAACCTCACAAGCGCAATGTTCGAGAACTTCCGCCGCCCTTGATCACCGTCCACAAGATCGGCAGCCGCATCGAAATCGCCGCCGCCTCACCCGAGGCACGCGCGCTCGGCCTCACGCCAGGCATGGCGCTGACCCAGGCGCGCGCCGCCGTGCCCGACATTGACGTGCGCGACGCGGATGCCGCCGGCGACCTCGCCGATCTGCACCGCCTCGCCACTGCGCTCGCCCGCCGCTGGTGCCCGGTCGTTGCGCTCTCGGGCGAAGACGGCCTGTTCCTCGAGATCAGCGGCACCGCCCACCTCCACGGCGGCGAGGAAGCGATGGCGCGCCGCCTGCTGCGCCTGCTCGCCCGGCTCGGCATCACCGCGCAGCTGGCGATCGCCGACACCGCGGGCGCCGCCTGGGCCTTCGCCCGTCAGGCTGCGCCCGCTGCGATCATCCCCCCCGGCGCGCATGTCGCCGCGCTCGTCCCGCTGCCGGTCACCGCGCTTCGCCTCGCCGATGGCGCGCGCGAATTGCTCGCCCGGCTCGGCGTGGAGACGATCGGCGAGCTCATGGCGATGCCCCGCGCCCCGCTCGTCCGCCGCTTCGGCAAGACGATCGCGCAGCGGCTCGACCAGGCGACCGGCGCCCTGCCAGAACCGCTCGATCCGATCATCCCGGTGCAGCCGATCGCCGTCACCCGCCGCTTCGCCGAACCGATCGCCACCGCCGATGCGATCAGCCATTGGCTCGCCGGCCTCGTCGATGATCTGGCGGCAGCGCTGGCCAAGGCAGGGGTCGGCGCGCGCGCGCTCGCCTTCATCGCCGCGCGTGTCGATTCGACCGATCAGGTGATCCGCATCGGTCTCGCGCGCGCCAGCCGCGAACCGTCGCACCTGCTGCGTCTCATCGCCCGCCGGATCGAGGAGATCGACGTTGGCTACGGCCTCGACGCGCTGACGCTCCACCTCGTCCGCGCCGACCCGCTCGGTCCCGAAACGCTGGGCGCGGCGCTTGCCGAACAGCAGGCGCCCGATCTTGCCCCTTTGGTCGACACGCTCGCCAATCGCATCGGCCCGACGCGTTTGTGGCGGCACCAGCCGATCGAAAGCGACGTCCCCGAACGCTCAGTCGCCCCGCTACCGCCACTCGATCCCCCCGCCACCGCCACCACCCGCCTGAAGCGCGACGACGTGCGCCAGCTCGACGGCCGCACGCCCGATCATGCCTGGCACCCGCGCTGGCCGCGCCCCGCGCGACTGCTACGTCGCCCGGAGCCGATCGACCACGTCATGGCCGAAATGCCCGACCACGCCCCCCGCCGCTTCACCTGGCGCGGCCGCCCGCACCGAGTCACCCATTCCGACGGGCCGGAGCGGATCACCGGCGAATGGTGGCGACGCCGGGGTGAGCGCGACGGGGTGCGCGATTATTTCCGAGTCGAGGACGAACAGGGCCACCGCTTCTGGCTGTTCCGCCGCGGCGATGGCGAGCGCGCGGAAACGGGCGATCTCAGCTGGTACATCCATGGCACCTTTGCATGATCCGCATGGTGCCGCATGACCTACAGCGAGCTTCAGGTCACCACGCATTTCTCGTTCCTGCGCGGCGCATCTTCCTGCGAGGAACTGTTCGCCACCGCCGCGCTGATGGGGATGCCCGCGCTCGGCATCACCGATCGCAACTCGGTCGCCGGCGTGGTCCGCGCGCTCTATGCGTGCGAGCAGCTGAAGGTGAAGCACGGCCTCCACATCCGCTCCATCCCGGGCTGCCGGCTCGATCTGGTCACCGGCGAATCCCTGCTCGTCTGGCCGGAGGATCGCGCCGCCTGGAGCCGGCTCACCCGCCTCCTCACGCTCGGCAAGTCTCGCGCTGACGCGCGGCGCGGCGAAAAGGGGCAATGCTTCCTCCATTGGGAGGATGTCGCCGCGCATGCCGACGGCCTCGTCGCCGCGCTGGTACCGGGGCGCAGCGGTGCGGCGCCGACCGCGCTGGCCGCCACCACCGACATCTTCGGCAAGCGCGGCCACATCTGCCTCACCCCCTGGCGCCGCCCGGGCGAGCGGCGGCGCTTTGCCGAGACGGCGCAGGCCGCCACCGCCTACGGCCTCACCCCGCTCGCCACCGGCGATGTGCTCTACCACCGTCCCGATCGCCGGATGCTGCAGGACGTCGTCACCGCGATCCGCGAGAAATGCACGGTGTACGAATTGGGCTTTCGCCGCGAACGCCATGCCGATCGCCATCTCCAGCCGCCCGATGAAATGGCGCGCCGCTTCGCCGCTTACCCCGATGCGCTCGCCGCGGTGGAGGCGATCGTCGAACGCTGCACCTTCTCGCTGCGCGACCTCGATTATCAATATCCCGATGAGATCATCATGTCGGGCCGCAGCGCGCAGGAGGCGCTGGAACGTCTGTCGCGCAACGCACTCACCCATCGCTTCGATGGCGCGCCGCCGGAGCCCTATACCCGGCAGCTCGAACACGAACTCTCGCTCGTCGCGAAGATGGGCTACGCGCCTTATTTCCTCACCGTAAACTCGATCGTCAGCTACGCCCGCTCGATCGAGATCCTGTGCCAGGGCCGCGGCTCGGCGGCCAATTCGGTCATCTGCTTCGTCCTCGGCATCACCTCGATCGATCCGGTCAAGCACCAGCTCCTCTTCGAACGCTTCGTCTCGGAGGAACGCCGCGAACCGCCCGATATCGACATCGATTTCGAGCATGAGCGGCGCGAGGAAGTGATCCAGTGGATCTACGAAACCTATGGCCGGGATCATGCCGCGCTGACCGCGGTGGTCAGCCGCTTCCGCACCCGCGGCGCGATCCGCGAAGTGGGCAAGGTGCTCGGCCTGCCCGAGGACATGACCTCCGCGCTCGCCGGCCAGGTGTGGGGCTGGTCGAACGAGGGCGTTCCCGACAGCCACGTACAGGCGCTTAACCTGGACGCCGGCGAACCACGCCTCGCGCTCGCGCTTGAGCTCGCCAAGGAGCTGATCGGCACGCCCCGCCATTTGTCGCAGCACCCCGGCGGCTTCGTCCTGACGCGCGATCCGCTCCACGATCTTGTCCCGATCGAGCCGGCCGCGATGGTCGATCGCCACGTCATCGAATGGGAAAAGGAGGATATCGAGCATCTTGGCTTCATGAAGGTCGATATCCTCGGCCTCGGCATGCTCGGCTGCATGCGGCGCGGGTTCGATCTGCTGGGTCAGCACAAGGGGATCGCGATGACGATGGCGAGCGAGCCCTTGCAGGACGATGATGAACCGACGTTCGAGATGATCCGCCAGGCCGATACGCTCGGGGTCTTCCAGATCGAGAGCCGCGCACAGATGAGCATGTTGCCGCGGATGAAGCCGAGGAATTTCTACGACATCGCCATCCAGGTCGCGATCGTCCGCCCCGGCCCGATTCAGGGCGACATGGTGCATCCCTATCTGAAGCGCCGCGAGGGCAAGGAGCTGGTCGAATATCCCAATGATGCCTTGAAAGCGGTGTTGCAGAAGACGCTTGGCGTGCCCCTGTTCCAGGAACAGGCGATGCAGGTCGCGATCATCGGCGCCGGCTTTACCCCGGGTGAGGCGGACTTGCTGCGCCGCGCGATGGCGACATTCAAGATGACCGGCGGCGTGGGCGAGTTTCGCGAAAAGCTGATCGCCGGCATGCGCGCCAACGGCATCTCACAGGCCTTTGCCGAACGGCTGGTGAAGCAGATCGAGGGGTTCGGCAGCTACGGCTTCCCCGAAAGCCACGCGGCCAGCTTCGCCAAGATCGCCTACGCCTCGTCATGGATGAAATGCCATCATCCCGACGTGTTCTGCGCGGCCTTGCTCAATGCCCAGCCGATGGGCTTCTATGCCCCCGCACAGATTGTCCGCGATGCCTGTGCGCATGGCGTCGAGATCCTGCCGGTGTGCATCATGGCCAGCGAGTGGGACACGGCGCTGCTGGAGGACCGCAGCGCGCAAAAGCCGCTCCGCCTCGGCCTGCGCATCGTCCACGGCCTGTCCGCCGCCGATGCCGGCAAGATCATCACCGCCCGTGCTGCCCGCCCCTTCACTTCGGTCGAGGATGTGTGGCGCCGCTCGGGCGTACCGCTCGCCGCGCTGGAGAAACTCGCCAAGGCGGATGCCTTTGCCGGCATGGGGTTCGACCGGCGACAGGCGCTGTGGGCGATCCGCGGCCTCGGCGACACCCCGCTCCCTTTGCTCGCCGCCATCGAGACGAAGGAGGATCCTGTCCACCTGCGCGCGCTCACTGCGGGCCGCGAAGTCGTGGAGGATTATCGCGCCACCCAGCTGACGCTTCGCCAGCACCCGCTCACCTTTCTGCGCGATCGCCTGCGTGAACGCTGCTGCGTCCGCTGTGAAGAATTGAAAACCATCAAGGAAGGCACGCTGGTCGACGTCGCCGGCATCATCCTCGTCCGCCAGCGGCCGGGCAGTGCGAAGGGGGTGCTGTTCATCACCATCGAGGACGAGACCGGCGTCGCCAACGGCATCCTTTGGCCCGACCGGTTCGAGGCGCAGCGCCGCACCGTCATGTCCTCCGCGATGGTCAGCATCCGCGGCCGCGTGCAGAAGGAAGGGATCGTGATCCATGTCGTCGCGGATCTGATCACCGATCTTACCTGGATGCTGCGCGAAGTGGGGGAGATCGACCTTCCCTCGCTCGTCGCCCGGGGGGACGGCGCCACGCACCCCGGCGCCCCCGATCGCGGCGACGCCGGGTGGAAGCCGCGCAACCGCACCGACTATCATTACAGAGACGGGCACTATCGCGACCGGCCGGAGGACGTGATTCCGATCCGCAGCCACGACTTCCATTGATCTTGGTAAAGCGATCGGCTTAGGCTTGACCCCAGCCGGCGACCGACCGGCAGATGGATAGGAGAGACCGCATGGCCACCGCCGCCCTCAGCCGCGAGCCCCAGATCGGCGTGACCGCGCACGTCCCGCTGCCGACCGACAAGGCCGCGTTCGACGCCGCGATCGTCGATCCCGACAGCTACGCCAATGAGGAACGCTACCACGCGATCTTCAAATATCTGCGCGAGGAAGCCCCGGTCTATTGGTGCGAACCGGAGGGCTATCGCCCGTTCTGGACGGTGTCGCGCCACGCCGACATCCGCCGCGTCGAACTCGACAACGAAACCTTCCTCAACGATCCGCGCCTGACGCTCGCCACCATCGCCGATGAGGAGCGCATCATGGCGCTGACCGGCGGCAACAAGCTGACGCGCAACCTCGTCAGCATGGACAATCCCGACCACAAGCACTTCCGCGCCATGACTCAGGGCTATTTCTCGCCCAAGCACATGAAGCAGCTGGAAGAGGATATCCGCACCCTCGCCCGCGACAGCGTGGAGCATATGGCCGCGCTTGGCACTCAGTGCGACTTTGCCAGCGAGGTCGCGATCTGGTTCCCGTTGCGCGTCATCATGCTGACGCTGGGCGCCCCGCGCGAGGACGAACAGTTCCTGATGAAGATCACGCAGGAAGTGTTCGGCGCGCAGGATTTCGATCACATGCGGCCCGAGGAGATGGGCGGCCTGTTCGCCACCATCGCCGAATTCAACGCCTGGTGCGACCGAATCACCGCCGACCGCAAGGCCAATCCCCGCGAAGACGTCTCCACCATCATCGCCAACGCGACGCTCACCGATGGATCGCCGATGGGGAATATGGAGGCGATGAGCTATTATCTCATCATCGCCGCTGCGGGGCATGACACGACCAGCTCTTCCACTTCCGCGGGGCTGCTGGAACTGATCCGTAACCCGGCCGAAATGAAGAAGCTGCGCGACGATCCCTCCCTGCTGCCCAACGCGGTGGAGGAGATGATCCGCTGGGCCAGCCCGGTGAAACACTTCTTCCGCACCGCCGCCAAGGATGCCGAGGTCGGCGGCGTGCCGATCAAGGCCGGCGACGGCCTCGTCATGGCCTATCCGTCGGCCAACCGCGACACTGCCGTCTTCGACGATCCCTTCACCTTCCGGGTTGACCGCGCGAACGTGCGGCAGCACCTGGCGTTCGGCTATGGCCCGCACCTGTGCCTGGGCCAGCACCTCGCCAAGCTGGAGATGCGTATCCTGTTCGAAGAACTCCTCGCTCGCTTCGATGATTTCGAGCTTGCCGGCGACCCGTCCTGGACCCGCGCCAGCTTCGTCAGCGGCATGAAACACCTTCCCATACGGTACCGCGCCAAGTGAGCCGACACGACCCCGAGAAACTTTACCCCGGCTTTCCGGGGACCGAGCCGAGCCAGCACCTGCGCACCATTCCGGCCTGTGCCGCGCTTGGCATGTGGCAACACGCCACCGTGGGCGAGCCGGTGTCGACGTCGCTCGACGCCGCTCTGCCGGCGGCGTGCGATCCCGACGGGCGCGTCTCGCGCGGCGCCGCGCTGGTGCTGGCCGATCAGGCGACCGCCGGCGGCGTCTTCACCACGCTGTCACGCCCCACGCCGATGATGACGCTGGACCTTCGCGTCGACTGGTTCGGCCCGCTGCCCGCCGCCGCCATCAGCTGCGTCATCGACGAAGTGACCCGCGAGGGCGATTTCGCCTTGTCGCGCGGCCGATTGGTTGCCGAAGGCAGGCCGATCGGTGCCGCCGTCGCGCGCTATCTGATCGGGTCGATGCCCGGCGGCACGCCTGGCCGGATGGATGAACGGCACGACGTGCTGCCGCCATCGCCCGCGCCCTGCTTCGCCGATTATCTCGGTGCAGAGGCGACGCCCGATGGCCTGGTCATGCAGCCGCGGGTCGAACATGTCGGCGCGCCGCTGCCCGCCTATCATGGCGGCGTCATCGCCGGCCTGCTCGAACATGCCGGCGTGTCGTCGATCGATGCAGCGTTCCGCCCGCTCGATATCGAGATCCGCTTTCTCGCGCCGGCACTGGCTACGCTGCCGCTGGTCGCGCGTGTTGTGCCCCGCCGCATCGGCCGCCGCGCGATCACGCTCGATCTGGAGGCGCATCAGGGCGATCCCAACCGCCCCGTCGCAATCGGGCGGATGCTGGCGATCACCGATCCTGCCGGCGATCCCGTCCGCCACGATCTGCCGCGCGGCTGACGCGGCGCGACCAGCATGGGGTGGGTCCTCCCCGCCCCATGCCGGATCGATCAACCCACCGTCTGTTCGATCACGCCGAAGATCGGATGATGCCGGTCATCCTCGGCCCAGATGCGGACGGTATCGCCCTTCTTCAGGAACGGCGTCACCGGCTTGCCACCCGCGATCGTCTCGATCGTGCGCACCTCCGCGATGCAGGAATACCCGACCCCGCCCTGCGCGATCGGCTTGCCCGGCCCGCCATCGGCATCTCGGTTCGATACCGTACCCGACCCGACGATCGTCCCCGCCCCGAGCGCGCGGGTCTTCGCCGCATGCGCGATCAGCGTGCCGAAATCGAACGTCATGTCCTCACCCGCCTCGGCGCGCCCGAACGGCTCACCGTTCAGGTCGACCATCAGCTTGCGATGCAGCTTGCCGTCCTGCCACCAGTCGCCCAGCGCGTCCGGCGTCACGAACACGGGCGAGAAGGCCGACGCCGGCTTCGACTGGAAGAAGCCGAAACCCTTGGCCAGCTCACCCGGGATCAGGTTGCGCAGCGACACGTCATTGGTCAGCCCGACGAGCCGCACCGCCGCCAGCGCCTCCTCACGGCTCGCCCCCATCGGCACGTCGCCGGTGACCACGACCACTTCGGCCTCCAGGTCGCAGCCCCAGCTTTCGTCCCCCAGCAGGATCGCGTCACGCGGGCCAAGGAAGCCGTCGGACCCGCCCTGATACATCAGCGGATCGTGCCAGAACGTCTCCGGCATCTCCGCCCCGCGCGCCTGCCGCACCAAAGCGACATGGTTCACATAGGCGGAGCCATCCGCCCATTGATACGCCCGCGGCAACGGCGACGCCGCCTCATGCTCATGGAAACGCAGCCGCGGGATCACTTCATGCTCAAGATCGGTCGCGAGGTTCTGCAGGTCCGGCAACAGCCGGTCCCAATCGTCCAGCGCCGCCTGCAATGTCGGCGCAATGTGGCCGGCATCGGCGCACCAGGCGAGATCGTTCGACACCACGACGAGCTTGCCGTCGCGGCCATGCTTCAGACTCGCTAGTTTCATCCGTCACCTCTCTTTCAGCCCTCCGGCATAGGCGCGCGCGGACGGCCAAGTCGAGAGCGGTACCCTACGCGATATCACCATAACAAAAGTTACTTGACCGTTCAGGCGGGGCTGGCGACAAGCGGCGCTGTAATTTTCCGGAGAGGTTTCGAATGTCGCTCGACCAGATTGCGGGCCGTTTCGCGTATAACGAGGATCATGAGGCGTTCCGCCAGACGGTGCGCAGCTTCCTCGCCAAGGAAGGCGTGCCGAACGCGGACCAGTGGGAAAAGGATCGCCTCGTTCCCAAGAGCTTCTGGCAGAAGGCTGGCGAAGTCGGGATGCTCTGCCCGACCGTGCCGGAGGCCTATGGCGGCCTCGGCCTCGACTTTGGCTACAATGCCATCGTCGACGAGGAAATGGCCTATTCGGGCGTCCCCGCCGGCTTCTCGCTCCAGTCGGACATCGTGGCCGGCTATATGGAGACCTACGGCTCTGAGGAGCAGAAGAAGGAATGGCTGCCTAAGATGGTGTCGGGCGACGTGATCACCGCGATCGCGATGACCGAACCGGGCACCGGCAGTGACCTTCAGTCGATCCGCACCACCGCGAAGAAGGACGGCAATCACTACGTCATCAACGGCTCGAAGACGTACATCACCAACGGTCAGAACACCGACCTGACCCTGGTCGTGGCCAAGACCGATCCGGACGCGCAGCCGGCCTACAAGGGCATGTCGATCATCCTGGTCGAAAGCGACCGGGAGGGCTTCAGCAAGGGCCGCAAGCTCGACAAGATCGGTCAGGACGCCGCCGACACCTCGGAATTGTTCTTCGAGGACGTGCGCGTGCCGATCACCAACTGTCTTGGCGAAGAGGGCATGGGCTTCATCTACCTGATGAGCCAGCTGCCGCAGGAGCGCCTGTCGATTGCTGTCAGCACCATGGCCTCCTCGCAGAAGGCGTTCGACGATACGGTCGCCTTCGTGAAAGAGCGCCGCGCGTTCAAGGGCGTGGTGTTCGACTTCCAGAACACCAAGTTTGTCCTCGCGGACCTCAAGGCCAAGCTTCAGGTCGGCTGGGCGCACCTCGACTGGGCGATCGCACGCCATCTGAAGGGCGAACTGACCAACGAGGAAGGCGCAGCCGCCAAGCTGTGGCACACCGACCTCCAGTGGGAGGTCATGGACAAGTGCCTCCAGTTGCACGGCGGCGCTGGCTATATGAACGAATATCCGATCGCCCGCATGTGGCGCGGCGCGCGTGTCAGCCGGATCTACGGTGGCACGAACGAGATCATGAAGGAAGTGATCAGCCGCAAGCTCTGAGCCCGGCCGGTTAGCCGACACACAGCACGCCCCGCGCGCCATCCGGCGGGCGGGGCGTCGTGTATCAGACGGCGGTTGAAGGAGTGATCCTCAGGCGGCGACCGCGCGTTCGCCGGTGCGCAGTTGCTCCACGAACCCATCGGTGCTTCGCCGCAGCCGCCGTGCCTGGTCGGACAGGGCGCCGGCCGCCTCGCGCACCTGCTGCGACAGCACGTCCGCCTCGTTGGCGGCCTCCGCCACCTGCGCGATCCGCTGCTCGATCATGTCCACACCGCGTGCCGCCTCGTGTGCGGTACGCTCGATCTGCCCCGCGACGCCGCGCTGACCGGACACGGCGCCCTTGATAGCATCGGCCGCGGCAGCCACCCGGCACACCGCGTCCGCCGCGCCCACGATGCTGGCCTCGGTCGAATCCACGCCGTGCCGCACGCTGCCGATCAGCGACACGATCTTCTCGCTGGCCCGCGCCGTTCCCCCGGCGAGTTGCTTCACCTCGCCCGCCACCACGGCGAAGCCACGTCCCGCGTCCCCGGCGCGCGCGGCCTCGATCGTGGCGTTCAGCGCGAGCAGGTTGGTACGCGTGGCGATCTCGTGGATCTCGCCTACCAGGCCATTGATGTCGCCGGCACGTGCGGCGAGATCCAGTACCGCCGCCTTGCCCTGTTCGGCATTGCGTTGAACGTCGCCGGTCAGCGTCGCCTGGGCATGCGCGCTCTCGGCAATTTCGCCGATCGAATCGGTCAGTCGGTGGACGGCATCGGCCACGTCCTGTGTCGCGCCGGCCGCCTGATGGGCACCTACGGCCACTTCGCTCGCTTGCCGCCCGGCCTCCGCCGCGATCCGGGTCAGCGTCGCGGCCGACCCTTCCAGCGTTGCCGAGGCACCCTCGATCGCCACCGCCACGCCCGCCACCGACCGCTCGAAGTCGTCGGCCAGCGCCATCAGCGCGCTCCGCCTTTCGCTCTCCAGCCGCGCTTCGGCCGCTTCTCGCCGCTGGCGCTCCGATTGTGACCGCTCGTCGGCCGCTTGCGCCGCCGCCAGCGCCGCAACCGCCCGGCCGCGCTCCACCTCGGCAAGCGCCAGCAGCCGCTCGCCCTCTTGGCGCGCCACGTCCTGCGCCACGATGAGGATGCGCAGCCGGGTGGTCAGATAGGTCAGCGCCGCAAACTCCAGCACCACCGCCAGCGCATGGAACAGCACGCGGTCCAGCGCGCCGCCATTTTCGAACACCCAGTTCGGCAGCACGTAGGACAGCACCAGATGGTGAAGCGCGATCAGGATCGCCGCCAGCGCCAGCGGCCGCCAGTCACACAGCACCGCGATCATCGCCAGCGCGACAAAAAAGTACATGTGCCCATCCATCTGCCAGGCCGAACCCGCCAGCAGATAGACGTAGATCGCCGGCATCGCCGCGGCGAGCACGCCGCAGCTCATCCGTGCGGCCAGATCATGCCGGCCACGCACCGCCAGAGCGGTCGGTATGATGTTCACCATCGCCGCCGCGGCGATTGCGAGCCCGGTTCCCGGCGCGTTCATCGCCGCGCCCCAGATCAGCAGCAGCGGCAGGCACAACCATCCCACCGCCGCGATGACGCGGATCCCGCGCATGCGCAGATTGTCTAGCGAGCTCATGAGGCACGCCCCCCGCAGATCAGCGACGGCGCCGCGATCGTCACTATTCCCGCCCGAAGCAGCGGCCAGAAGAGCGCGTCGCGCTCCCCCCGAACCACCATGCCGCCGCCGGGCCCCGCCGCCACCAGCCGCGCATCCTGCGCCAGCGCGAGGCGGGCGGTTGGTGCGTCTGGCCACAGCGGAATCAGCAGCATGTCGCCGCGCAGCGGGGGCGCCAGCGCCAGTACCGCCAGCGCGCCAGCGGCAATCGCGACCTGCCCGATGACAAGGCAAAGCCCGCGCGCGATCAGCGTATGCCGGAGAAAAACAGAACCCATACGGCTGCCTTTGGCCTGACGAGGGTTAGGACCAGGTAAAGCATGGCCGCGGGCCGTGGAGCGTCGGCCACTACCCGCGCCTCCTTGACTTTCTCGCGCAGGATCTGCATTTCAGCGTGATCGAGACGTTTGCAGCGTGATCGGGCTTCGTGCCCAGGCTCCGTCTCGGTCGATTGAACCGGCTTCCCAAGTCACGCGGGGTGTCTATTTTCCCCCGTTCCTGCACGTCCCATGACGTTGCGGGCTGCGACTATTTATAGGTTTATTGCATGTCATTCTCCGATCTCGGCCTCGCCGAGCCGCTTGTCCGCGCGCTTGAAGCAAAGGGCTATGAGACGCCCACGCCGATCCAGCGCGATGCCATCCCGACGGTACTCACCGGCCGCGACCTCCTGGGCATCGCCCAGACAGGTACCGGCAAGACGGCAGCGTTCGTCCTCCCCTCGATCCAGCGACTGCTCGGCAGCGAGAAGCGCGTTCTGCCGACGCATGTGCGCATGCTGGTCCTCGCCCCGACCCGTGAGCTGGCCAGCCAGATCGCGGACAATGCGAAGCTCTACGCGCGCCATTCGCGCCTGACCGTCGCCACGGTGTTCGGCGGCACCAGCATCAACAAGAACCGGCAGGACCTGTCGCGCGGCGTCGACATCCTCGTCGCCACGCCCGGGCGCTTGCTCGATCTGGTCGAGCAGGGCTTCTGCAACCTCACGATGCTCGAGATCCTGGTGCTGGACGAGGCCGACCAGATGCTCGACCTCGGCTTCATCCATGCGCTGAAGAAGATCGTGAAGATGGTGCCGCGTCGCCGTCAGACCCTGTTCTTCTCCGCCACGATGCCGACCTCGATCCGCGACCTGGCGGACAAGTTCCTGAATGATCCGGAAACCGTCTCGGTCGTCCCTGCCTCGACCACGGCGGAGCGGGTCGAGCAGCAGGTGGTGCTGGTCAATCAGACCGAAAAGCAGGCGCTGCTGACGATCCTGATTCAGGAAGAGAAGATCGACCGCGCACTGGTCTTCACCCGCACGAAGCATGGCGCCGACCGGGTCGTGAAGCTGCTGGCTGGCAACGGCATCGCGTCCAACGCGATCCACGGCAACAAGAGCCAGCCGCAGCGCGAGCGCGCGCTTGCCGCGTTCAAGAGCGGCGAAGTGCCGATCCTGGTCGCGACCGACATCGCGGCGCGCGGCATCGACATTTCGGGTGTCAGCCATGTATTCAACTTCGAACTGCCGAACGTGCCGGAGCAATATGTGCACCGCATTGGCCGCACCGCGCGCGCCGGTGCCAGCGGCATCGCCATTTCCTTCTGCGCCGACGACGAGCGGCCGTATCTGAAGGACATCGAGAAGCTGACCCGCCAGAAGGTGCCGCATCGCGCCCTGCCGGCCGATTTCCTGAAGCGCGCTGACGCGCTGAAGGCGGCGCGCGTCAAGGCGATCGGTGCCGATCCGGCGCCGCGTGAGGATCGTCCGCGCGGGCCCCGCCCGCCGGCACGCCCCAAGGCGAGCCATGCGCCGACGGCAACCCGCGACTATGCCAATGCCAGCCGCCGTGGCGGACCTGGTGGCCATGGCAGCGGACAGGGCGGTGGTCGCGGACGCGGCGGTCGCGGCCGTGGGCGCGGCGGCGCACGCACTGCCGCTCAGGCCTGACCTCACGCCAATTGCGCGCGGCCGTGCAACCCGGCCGCGCGTGATCGGTTGCCTCTCCTGAAGAAGGAGACGGCCCTATGGATATCGCGACTGGCCCGGTTCTGGAGCGCATTGCGCGCGTACTGGCCGGCGAGCGGCTCAGCGTAAATGCGCACGGGGATCAGGAATCCGCCGGCGATGCGGTGGATGCCGCCTGGCGCGATTATCGCGAGGAAGCGATGGCCGTCCTCCACACGCTGCGCGCGCCCAGCAAGGCGATGGCCGCCGCTGGTGACCCCGCCGTGTGGGAACGGATGATCCTGGCCGCCATCGAGGAATCGCAGCCAGAGGGCGCCTGAGCACAGGCCGCCCCCCGGCGACACGTTCACTTCAGGCCAGAACCGTGAGCCATTCCTCTTCCGGCGCGCGCGGGCTGCGCGTGCGGTTGGCCGGTTCCTCCGCATCCTCATAGCCGATCGCGACACCGCAGAAGAGCATCCGCTCTGGCGGCGTGCCGAGGAACGTTTCGACCGTGCTGGGATAGACTGCCCAGCATTCCTGCGGGCAGGTCGCCAACCCTTTCTCCACCGCCAGCAGCATCAGATTCTGCAGGTACATGCCAAGGTCGGCCCACTGCGGCGGCCCCATGCGGCGGTCGACCGTCACGAAGAAGGCGGCCGGCGCGCCGAAGAACTGGAAATTTCGCGCGAACCACTGCGCACGCGCGGGATGCCGAGGTGCCCGTACATGATTTCGCCGATCTGGAACGTGCGCGCCTTCGTGGCGTCGGTCATTTCACGCGGATAGATGTCATAGCCCGGCGTCTCGGTCTCGCGCCGCTCGATCTTGCCGCGCATGATCTCCTTCAGATCGGCCATCTTCTCCCCGGTCACGATGTCGATGTGCCAAGGCTGAATATTCCCGCCCGTCGCCGCGCGCGCCGACGTCAGCGCCAGATCCTTCAGCACGTCCAGCGGCACCTCCTTGTCCAGGAATCCGCGGACCGAACGCCGCTCCCTTACTGCGTCGGATACGTTCATTCGCCTCTCCACCTCTTGCCGTGCGCGTTAAATCGCGGCACATGAGCGGCTGGGATAACATCTGTTATGGAGAGTCGGAAGATGGCCGAGGCGTATATCGTCGAAGCGGTGCGGACGGCTGGTGGACGACGCGGCGGAAAGCTCGCGGGGGTTCATCCGGTCGATCTGGCAGCACAGGTTCTGGACGCGGTAATCGAGCGTTCGGGCATTCCGGGCGACGCTGTCGAAGACGTCATCATGGGTTGCGTCAGCCAGGGCGGCGAGCAGGCCGGTCAGGTGGGGCGCAATGCGGTGCTCGCCTCCAAGAAGCTGGCGCAGTCGACGCCGGCCGTCACGATCGATCGCCAGTGCGGCTCGTCGCAGCAGTCGATCCAGTTTGCGGCGCAGGCCGTGATGTCGGGGACGCAGGACGTGGTGATCGCGGCGGGCATCGAAAGCATGTCGCGCGTGCCGATGGGCTCGACCTACAAGCTGTTCTACGACGCCGGCCTCGGCAAGAACAAGTCGCCGGGCCTGGAGGAGAAGTTCCCGGGCATCAACTTCAACCAGTTCGCTGGGGCGGAGATGATCGCCAAGAAGTACGGCTACACCCGCGAGCAGCTCGACGAATATTCGTTGAACTCGCACCGCAAGGCGGTGGCCGCGACGCAAGGCGGCAAGTTCAAGGACGAGATCGTCCCGATCGAGATCGAGACGCCCGAGGGCAAGGAAGTGCACACCTCTGACGAGGGCATCCGCTATGACGCCTCTGCCGAGGGCATGGCCGGGGTGAAGAAGCTGTCGGAAGAGGGCGTGCTGACCGCCGCCTCGTCGAGCCAGATCTGCGACGGCGCCAGCGCGGTGCTGATCGTCAGCGAGGAAGCCCTGAAGAAGTACAACCTCAAGCCGCTGGCGAAGATCGTCAACCTGACGGTGACCGCGGGCGACCCGGTGATCATGCTCGAAGAGCCGCTGTTCGCGACCGACAAGGCGCTCAAGAAGGCCGGCCTGTCGATCGATGACATCGACCTGTACGAAGTGAACGAAGCGTTCGCCTCGGTTCCGGTCGCCTGGCTCGAGCATACCAAGGCGGATCCGAACAAGCTGAACGTCAACGGCGGCGCGATCGCGCTCGGCCACCCGCTCGGCGCATCGGGCACGAAGCTGATGGCGACGCTGGTTCACGAACTGCGCCGTCGTGGCGGCCGCTATGGCCTGCAGACGATGTGCGAAGGCGGCGGTGTCGCCAACGTCACGATCATCGAAAATTGCGACTGGCAGGGCGAGGCGAAGGCCGCAGCCTGAACCTGTTGCCGTGATTAAATGGCCCGTTCCCCGCACAAGCGGGGGACGGGATCGTGCCCCGCTTGTGCGGGAGCATTTTCTCGGGAGGGGAATTCAATGAAGCTCGACAACAGCATTTCCGCCGTCATCACCGGCGGCGCGTCCGGCCTTGGCGCCGCGACCGCGCGGCAGCTCGCCGCCAAGGGCGTGAAGGTCGCCATCTTCGACCTTCAGGAAGAAAAGGGCGAGGCGATCGCCAAGGAACTCGGCGGCGTGTTCTGCAAGGTCAACGTCACCGACGAGGCCTCGGTCGACGAGGGCTTCGCCAAGGCGCGCGCGGCGATCGGCCAGGAGCGTATCCTGGTGAATTGCGCCGGCACCGGCAACGCGATCAAGACCGCCAGCCGCAGCAAGGAAGACGGCTCGATCAAGCACTTCCCGCTCGACGCGTTCAACTGGATCATCCAGATCAACCTCGTCGGCACCTTCCGCTGCATCGCCAAGTCGGCGGCCGGCATGATGACGCTCGATCCGCTTCCCGATGGCGACCGCGGCGCGATCGTCAACACCGCGTCGGTGGCGGCCGAGGACGGCCAGATCGGCCAGGCGGCCTATTCGGCGTCGAAGGGCGGCGTCGTCGGCATGACCCTGCCGATCGCACGCGATCTCATGAACGAGCACATTCGCGTCAACACGATCCTGCCGGGCATCTTCAACACCCCGCTGCTGCAGGGCGCGCCGCAGAACGTGAAGGATGCGCTGTCCGCGTCCGTGCCGTTCCCGAAGCGCCTCGGCGATCCGGAGGAATATGCCGCGCTCGCCACGCTGATGATCGAGAACGGCTATTTCAACGGCGAGGACGTTCGCCTCGACGGCGCGATCCGCATGGCGCCGCGCTGAGCACGGCGACACGCTGACGGCGCGGCGCCTGCCGCCGCGCCTGACCGCCTTTATCGAACGATGACACCTCCCCGGGGAGGGCCATGGCCAGCGACGATCGGATCGTCCCGGGCGCTGGTCACCCCCGGGGAACGTGTTTCAGAGCTACAGGAAATATCGCATGTCCCGCCCCGCCCCCTGGCGCCTTGACCTTTCATCCTATCCCAAGCGCGAGGTGAAGCAGACGCGCTTCCAGGATCTCGACACGATGGGTCACCTCAACAACGTCGCTTATGCCGCCTTGTTCGAGGATGCCCGCGTGCGCATGAACCAGCAGCTGGGACGCGTGAACCGCGGGAAGATGGCGGAAGGCTCGTTCCGCGCGGTGGTGGCCCGCAATGAGATCAACTACCTCGCCGAAGGCAGCTTCCCCGAGGATGTCGAGATTGGCCTGGGCATCGGCCGCATCGGCAATCGCAGCTTCGAGATGCTGGCCGCGGCTTTTCAGTCGGGCGCGTGTATCGCCACCTGCGACACGACGATCGTGATGACCGATCCGAAGGGCGAGTCCCTCCCGGCCGACTTCGTCGAGCGGCTGAAGGCGGTTCAGGTGAAGGCCGCCTGATCGCGGCCGGGTACCGCAACGGCAGCGGGCCCGGCGCCACCGATGATCGCGATCATCGGCAGCGCACGGGCCCGCATTTCTCCGCCTGGTTGCGGCGGGTTACTTCCCGCGCAGCGTCCCCAAGGTGGCGAGCCCAAGGACGCCGACCAGCGCGGCTGCTGCCCACGGACGCTCCTTGGCAAAGGCCTTTGCCTGTCCGACCACTGCGGGCTGCCCGTCAGCGCCCGGCGCCATCGCCTTCTGCACCGAACCCTTCAGCTGATCGAGCATGCCGCTCGCCTGCATCGAACGATCGTTCGTCGCGGCGCCGGCCGTTTCCTTCACCTTGCCCGTCACCGTGTTCATATCTGCGGTAAGTGCGTCAGCCATGATCAATACCTCCGATTTCCCGGAGGCGACAACGGGTCAGACGGGCTTTTGTGCCACATGCCGGGCCGCTCGCCGCCGGCCGCGAGACCGGAGGCGAGCGGCACGAAAACGTCAGTCGACGAAGACCGGCGCGCGCTTTTCCATGTTGGCCTTTACCGCCTCCACCTGGTTGGGCGAGCGCATAAGCTTGACCTGCTCGTCGCTCTCGCCCTGCAGCACGGTGGCGGTGTCGCCATCCACCATCAGGTTGATCAGCCGCTTGGACGCCTTCACCGCGTCGGGATTGCGACCGGCGATCTCGCGCGCCAGCTCGAACGCCGCGGCGCGCGGATCATCGGCGAGCCGGGTGACGAAGCCATAACGCTCGGCCTGCCCGCCGGTGAACTCGCGCGCGCTGTAGGTCAGGTCGCGAAGCACGTCGTCGCGCGCCAGCGTCCGCCACAGCGCGAGGCCGGCCATGTCGGGCACCAGCCCCCAATAGGTTTCGCGGATCGACATGCGCGTGTCCGGCCGCGCGATGCGCACGCAGGCGCCCGACATGATCTGGAACCCGCCGCCCAGCGCGACGCCATGCACCGCGGCGATCACCGGCATCGGCAAGGTGCGCCAGCCCCAGGCGACATTCTGCGCCGTGTTGGCGACACCATGGCTGCGCTTGCCCAGATCGTTGCCCGATCCGCCAGCCGCCATGGATCCCATGTCGAGCCCGGCGCAGAACGCCCGCCCCTCACCCGACAGCACGGCAACCCGCACATCCTTCATGCCCGCCAGCCGCTCGATGGCGGCGTTGATGCCGGCGAACATCGCCGGATCGAGCGCGTTCATCTTGTCCGGTCGGTTCAGCCGAACGTCCGCGATGCCGTTCTCGACCGTGATCGTAACCCGCTCTTCCATCTCGCTCTCCCGCAAATTGATACGATCGACTTAGACAAGCCGGCCGCGTCCAGCAATGCCGCCCCGGAAATGCCGCGATCGTTGCGCTCGAGGAAGGCGGGTGTATCAGCGGGTGCATGAAGATCGAGACGGCATTGGGCGACATCCCCGGCATGGAGGATGTGCGCTTCGGCGGCCATGGCGGGCGGCTCGGCATCGCCTATCACGCGCATGGCCCGGACTGGTGTGAGCTGACGCTGCCCTATCATCCGGACATCATCGGCGACGAGGACAGCGGCGTGATCGCGTCCGGCCCGATCTTCGCGCTGATGGATATCGCCACCAGCCTGGCGACGATGCGCAAGCTGGGGCGGTTCGTGGCGCACGCCACGCTCGACCTGCGGGTCGATTACCTACGGCCGGCGAAGCCCGGGCACACGGTGATCGGCCATGGCGAATGCTATGCGATCAAGCGATCGATCAGCTTCGTGCGCGGCCAGGCGCATGACGGTGACCCGAACGATCCCGTCGCGCATGTCTCGGGCACCTTCATGTTCCTGGGAGAGGGCGCATGAAGCTGCCGCCCTATGCCGATCTGCTCGGCGCGACGCTGGAATGGGAAGATGGCCTCCCCGTCCTCGCCATGCCGTTCGGGCCCGCAGTGATCGGGCGCCCCGGCTTCGTCCAGGGTGGCGCGATTACCGGCCTCATCGAAATGGCGGCGCTGGCCGCGCTGCGCCACCAGATGGCGGGCGAGGATGGCGCGGACGGCAACCGGCGCGTGAAGCCGATCAACGTCACGATCGATTTCATGCGCGGCGGGCGAGAGCGGCTGACCTATGCCGCCGGCACGGTCACCCGGCTGGGCAACCGCATTGCCAATGTGGAGGCGATCGCCTGGCAGGAAAGCCGGGCCAAGCCGATCGCCTCTGCACGGATGAACTACCTTATCGCGCGGGGGTGAGCCGCAGCATCCGGCCCTGCGATCCCTGCGCGCCATCCTCCAGCACGTAGATTGCGCCGTCCGGGCCCTGCTCCACCTCGCGGATGCGGGCACCCATGTCCCACTGATCGCCCTTGCGCGCATTGGTGCCGTCGAGATCGACGCGCACCAGCGCCTTGGATGACAGCCCGCCGATGAACGCGTCGCCCTTCCACTGCGGGAACAGGTTGCCCGAATAGATCATCAGGCCGCCGGGCGAGATCACCGGGGTCCACGACACCTTGGGCGCCTCGAAGCCGTCGCCGGGCGCGTGATCGGGGATCGGGCGCCCGTCATAATGGTCGCCGTTCGACACTTTCGGATAGCCATAATTGCGGCCCGGCAAGACGAGGTTCAGCTCGTCGCCGCCCTTCGGCCCCATCTCCTGCTCCCACAGATTGCCCTGCGCGTCGAAGGCGATGCCGAGCAGGTTGCGATGGCCATAGCTCCACACCGCGGGGTGGAAGCCCTTTGCCGCCAGCGGGTTGCCCGCCGCCGGCTTCCCGTCGGGGGTGAGGCGAAGCACCTTGCCAAGCGTCGCCTTGGGATCCTGTGCGGGATCGAACTTCTGCCGCTCGCCATTGGTGAAGAACAGATACTGGCCGTCGGGCGAGAAGGCGATGCGACCGGAATAATGGCCATTGCCCTCGACGAACGGCGTCGCGCGGAAGATCTCCTGGATCTGGCTCAGCTTGGCCGCGCCAGGGTTCGCTTCATCGAGCACGCCGCGCGCCAGCACCACGCCCTTGCCGCCCGCACCCGTCGTCGACCAGCTGAGGTACACACGCTTCGACTGCGCGAAATCGGGCGCCAGCACGACATCCATCAACCCGCCCTGGCCGGCCGAATCGACCGTCAGCGTGGCGATCGTCTGGCGCACCTTGCCGTCGGCGGAGACCAGCAGAAGCCGCCCGTCCTTTTCCGTCACCAGCATCCGGCCGTCGGGCAGGAACGTCATCGCCCAGGGCGCATCGAAATCGGCAACGACCGTCTCGACAAACGGCTTGCCGGCGGTGGCCGCGGTGGAATCGCTCGCCGCATTGCCGGCCTGCGGCTCTGCGGAACAGGCGGTGGCGGCCAGCAGGGCCGCGACGAACAGGCTGCGCGAGATCACGATAACTCCTCAAACGGGCAAATCAGGATCAATACCGTCGCAGTGTCGATGCGGTTCCGCAACAGATCACCCGAGGCGAAAGGGCGACGATCCGCGCTTCGGCTGGCGCGCCGCTTTTGCTAGAGCCGCACCCGATCCTGTCAGAGAAAGCGTGTCCCCTCGCAATGCCCGGAATGAAGCACGAACGCCTGTATCTCGCGCCAGTCGCTGGCGTGGACGAGGCCGGGCGCGGGCCACTCGCCGGGCCCGTGGTGGCGGCGGCGGTGATCCTGCCGGAGCGTGGCGTGCCGCGAGGCATCGACGATTCGAAGAAACTCTCCGCCACCGAGCGCGCCCGGCTGTGCGGCCGGCTGCTGGATTGCGCGATCGTCGGCGTCGGCATCGTCGAGGCGGAGGAGATCGACACGCTCAACATCTATTGGGCGACGATGAAGGCGATGACCGTGGCGGTCGATCAACTCGCCGCCACGCTCGGCTGCGCGCCGGGTCACGTGCTGGTCGACGGCAACCGCCTGCCGCGCTGGGGCTATGCCGCCACCCCCATCGTGGGGGGCGACGCGCTCAGCCGCTCGATCGCCGCGGCCTCGATCGTCGCGAAGCACACGCGCGACACGATCATGATTCGGCATCACGAATCATATCCGCATTACAATTGGGCCTCTAACAAGGGGTATGGCTGCGCCACCCACCGCCGCGCCTTGGTGGAACACGGCCCCTCGCCGCTCCATCGCCGCAGCTTCGCGCCGGTGGCGCAAACGGTTCTTCCGCTCTGAGTCTTTTGCGCCACACCCCATTGCTTGAGTCCTGCCGCCGCGGTTGACTCAACATCTGGGTTCGGGCGCGGAATGTTCCGCCATGTTAACGGCTTTGCAGCTTTTATCGTTAACCAATCATCGCTTGACGGCGAGTCCACCGCGCGGCGACGGTCGCGTGCGAAAAGGGGGAACCGCATGAGTGTCATCGAGAAAACGCGCGTGCGTCGCGCCCCGGCGAAGGTGTCGACGAAGGTGGCGGCCGATCCGGCCGCCCTGCCGCTCGACCGGATTCTGATCGGTGACTGCATCGCGCAGATGCGCGCGCTGCCGGCCAAGTCGGTGGACATGATCTTCGCCGACCCGCCGTACAATCTGCAGCTCGGGGGTGAGCTGTTTCGTCCGGACGGCAGCCATGTCGATGCCGTCACCGACGATTGGGACAAGTTCGATACCTTTGCCGCTTATGACGCGTTCACGCGCGCCTGGCTGGCGGAGGCGAACCGGATCCTGAAGGACAATGGCACGATCTGGGTGATCGGGAGCTATCACAACATCTTCCGCGTTGGCGTGGCGGTGCAGGATCTGGGCTTCTGGATCCTCAACGACATCGTGTGGCGCAAGAACAACCCGATGCCCAATTTCCGCGGCACCCGGTTCACCAACGCGCACGAGACGCTGATCTGGGCGTCGAAGGGCGAGAAGGCGAAATACACCTTCAACTATCGTTCGATGAAGACGCTGAACGACGAGATCCAGATGCGCTCGGACTGGGAATTCCCGATCTGTGGTGGTCAGGAAAGGCTGAAGGGCGCCGACGGGCACAAGGTGCACCCGACGCAAAAGCCCGAGGCCTTGCTCTATCGCGTGCTGCTCGCCTGCACCAAGCCGGGCGACGTGGTGCTCGATCCGTTCTTCGGCACCGGCACGACGGGCGCGGTTGCCAAGCGTCTTGGCCGCCGCTGGATCGGCATCGAGCGCGAGGGCGTGTACATCGATGCGGCGCAGGCGCGTATCGACGCCGCGCTGCCGCTCGACGAATCGGCGCTGCGCACGATGCAGAGCCCCAAGCAGCAGCCCAAGGTCGCGTTCGGCGTGCTGGTGGAAAACAGCTATCTGCCAGCGGGCAGCATCGTGGTGGATGCCAAGCGCCGCTTCCGCGCCACCGTATGCGCCGACGGCAGCCTCGCCAGCGACTGCGGCGCCAGCGGCTCGATCCACAAGCTCGGCGCGACGCTCCAGGGGGCACCAACCTGCAATGGCTGGAGCTTCTGGCATTACGAGGTGGACGGCGCGCTCAAGCCGATCGACGCCCTGCGGCAGACGTACCTGCTCGCCACCCAGGTGTAAGCACCGCTGAGCCTGTCGCCTCGGGGCAGTTGCCCGGCGACGCGACAGGCTCGGCAGCGGCCGCCGCGTCAGCCTCGCGCTGGCGGGATGCTTGCCCCCTGCCGATCGCTGCCGCACAAAAGGCGCTCCTTCTGTGAAAGCGGTCCATGCACCTTCGTCCGGTACAATTTGTCGACGCACCCTTCGCCTATGATGATGGCGCGGTGGCGCGACTTGCCGGCGGGATGCAGTGGTTCGCCGCTTATGAGGTGAAGGAAAGCGGGGCCAAGCGGATCGTCCCGGTCGCGGAGATCGCCGCGCTCGGCGCCCGCGCGGCGATGCTGCACGCCCGCTTCGTTGCGCCGCGCCCCCCGCTCGCCCTTGGCGAACGCACCCTGCGCTTCGACCAGCCGGTGCTGGCCGCCATCCTCAACGTCACGCCCGACAGCTTCTCCGACGGCGGCACGCATCGCGATGATCCCGCTGCCGCGGCATCGGCCGGCATGGACATGGCAAGCGCCGGCGCGGCGCTGATCGACGTCGGCGGCGAATCGACCCGCCCCGGCGCTGCCGCCGTATGGGAGGAGGACGAGGCAGCCCGCGTCGTTCCCGTGATCGAGCGGCTGGCCCGGGCCGGCGCGCTCGTCTCCATCGACACGCGCAAGGCACTTGTCATGGAGCGCGCGCTGGCTGCCGGTGCGGCGATCGTGAACGACGTCTCCGCATTGCTATGGGACAAGCGCGCGGTCGACGTCGTCGCGCGTGCCGGCTGCCCGGTGATCGTGATGCACTCGCCTGACCCGGAAAAGGGCGGCCACGGAACGACCATCTACCGCGATGTCGCGGTGGAGGTGTTCGACTGGCTGGACGCGCGGATCGAGGCGCTCGTCGCGGCCGGGGTCGACCGCTCGCGGATCATCGTCGACCCGGGCATCGGCTTCGGCAAGTCGCTGCAGGACAATCTCGCGCTCATCAATGCGCTGGCGATGTTCCACGGGCTGGGCTGCGCCATCATGCTCGGCGCCAGCCGCAAGCGGCTGATCGGGGCATTGTCGAACGAGGCGCCGGTCCGGGAGCGGCTTGGCGGCTCGGTGGCGCTGGCGCTCAAGGGTGCGGAGGCGGGGGTTCAGGTGCTCCGCGTCCATGACGTCGCTGAAACCCTGCAGGCGCTGCGAGTCTGGCGTGGCCTGCGTGACCGGGCGTTCGTCGGATGAGCTGCCGACGTCCGACGCTCGCCGCATCCGCCGGTATCGGGCGCGCGCGCTGATGTGCGTCGTGGCGCTGGCACATCGCGCGCATCCCGACTGGCGCCTGGTTGTCGCTGCCAATCGCGACGAATTCCACGCGCGCCCCTCCGCCCCGCTCGATCGCTGGACCGATGCCCATGACGTGCTCGCAGGGCGGGATCTGCTCTCCGGCGGCAGCTGGATCGGGGTGTCGGAGGCGGGGCGGTTCGCAGTGGTGACCAATGTCGCCGGCCACCCCCGCGGCGACGGCGCGCCATCGCGCGGCGCGCTGGTTGCGGACTATCTGCGCTGCGGGGCGCTGCCTGACGATGACCGGCTGGACGCCTATGGCGGGTTCAGCCTGATCACGATCGGACCCGTCGCCGATTATCAGACCAATCAGCCGCGCCCGCTCCGCCACATTCTCTCATCCGGGGTGCACGGCATCTCCAACGGGCCGCTCGATCCGCCGTCGTTGCGCACCCGCGCGGTGACGATGGCGCTCGACACATGGCTTAGCGCACCGCAGCCCGTCGGCCACCTGCTCGACCTGCTGGTGGACGAGACGCCGGCCCCTGAGGGAGAGCGGCCGGTTTTCATCCGCGATGCCGTCTATGGCACCCGTTGCAGCACCGTGATCGCGATCGACCACGCCGGCGACGGGATCATCGTCGAGCAGCGTTTTCATCCCGATGGAACGGCTGACGGCGTGACCCGCCTCGCCTTCCGCTGGCCGACCGACTGACGCCGCCGTCACCGGTACAGCCCTGCGCGAATACCGCAGGATTGTCGCGAGCCCGCGAATCAGGGATAGTCGCGCCGCGAACAGGATGGAGTGGACGCCATGTCGATTGCGACGGCCGTCATGCCAAACCATTGGTCGATCATCACGATCGCTGCTGCCGGGCGCGCCGATCCGGCGTGGAACACGCGGATGCGCTGGCCGGTGAAGGGTGATGATCACGTCGTCCTTCACGACGGTGAACGCCGCAGCCTGTGGGCGGCGCAGCTCGATGCGGCGGTGATGCGCGCCGATCGCACCGTGCTGCTGGTCGCCGAGGGACTCGGCTGCCATGCGGCGTCCTGGTGGGCGCGCCTCTCCCCGGCGAGCTATGTCTCACGGATCGCCGGCGCCTTGCTGTTCGATCCGCCCGCCGAAGGCGCCGAAGAATCCCAGCCCTTCGCCTCGCCCGCCATCGCGCTTCCGTTCCCGTCGCTCGTCCTGTCCGGCGCGGATGCGGCGGCCACGATACCCGCGGTGAACGGCTGGGGCAGCCGGCTGCTGCGCGGCGACCGCCAGCGGCACGGCGAACTACGGCCGTGGCGCAGCGCGCCGCGCCTGATCCAGCGCGCCACCGCGCGGGTCGTCGATCGCGACGTGGAACGCGCCATCGCGGTCCATCCGATCTTCCATCGGGACCGTTGAGGGCAGCACTGCGCACACTCGCTGTTGCCCTGCCGCGCCACGCTCGCTAACCGCCGCCAATGGCGCACGTTGGCATCATCATGGGCTCCACCTCTGACTGGGAGACAATGCGGCACGCGGCCGACATTCTCGCCGTGCTGGAGATCCCCCACGAAACCCGCGTTGTCTCGGCCCATCGTACCCCGCAGCGTCTCTATGATTACGCCACCGGGGCGGCGGATCGCGGGTTGAAGGTGCTGATCGCGGGCGCTGGCGGGGCGGCGCACCTCCCCGGCATGGCCGCGGCGATGACGCATTTGCCGGTCCTGGGCGTGCCGGTGGAATCACACGCGCTGAAGGGCATGGATAGCCTCCTCTCGATCGTCCAGATGCCCGGTGGCATCCCTGTGGGGACGCTGGCGATCGGCAAGGCCGGCGCGATCAACGCCGCGCTTCTCGCCGCCGCCATCCTCGCCCTTTCTGACCCGGCACTGGAAGAGCGGCTGAAAGCATGGCGATCGACCCAGACCGACAATGTCGCGGAGCTGCCCCAATGACACCGCTGCCTCCAGGCTCGACCATCGGGATCCTCGGCGGCGGACAATTGGGGCGCATGATCGCCGCAGCCGCGGCGCAGCTGGGCTATCGCACCCATGTGCTGGCCCCTGACCGCGAAAGCGTCGCGGCGCAGACCGCATCGTCGCTGACCCGCGCCGACTATCACAACCGCATCGTCCTCGCCGACTTTGCCGCCCAGTGCGATGTGGTCACCTACGAATTCGAGAATATCGCCGCCGAGCCCGTCGAATGGCTCGCCGATCACGTGCCCGTCCACCCCTCCCCCGCCAGCCTGCGCGTGGCGCAGGATCGCGCTGCGGAGAAAAGCTTTGTCGAGAAGCTCGGTGGTCGCCCGACGCGCTGGGCCGCGGTCGACAATCGCGCGGCGCTGGAAACCGCCATCGAGGAGATCGGAGTCCCCGCGATCCTCAAGACGACGCGCATGGGCTATGACGGCAAGGGCCAGGCACGGATCATGGATCGCGCCGATGCCGACGCCGCGTGGGAGGCGGTTGGTGGTCCGGCCGTGCTCGAAGCCTTTGTTCCGTTTACCCATGAATTCTCGATCATCCTGGTGCGCGGCCATGACGGATCGATGGTGAGCTATCCGCCGGCATGGAATCAGCATGACGACGGCATCCTGTCGCGCTCGACCGTTCCCGCACCGGCGGAGATCGCCGCACTGTGGACGGAGGCCGCGGCGCTCACCGGGCGCGTTGCCCATGCGCTGGGGCATGTCGGGGTCCTGACGTGCGAGTTCTTCGCGACGCCCGATGGCCCTGTGTTCAACGAAATGGCGCCGCGCGTGCACAATTCCGGCCACTGGACGATCGAGGGCGCGGAGACATCGCAGTTCGAGAACCACGTTCGCGCGATCCTCGGACTGCCGCTGGGCAGTGTCGCACTCACCGGCCGTGAAGCGGTGATGCAAAACCTGATCGGCGCCGACGTGGATTGCTGGGCGGATGTGCTGGCAGAGCCCGGCGCCCACCTGCATCTCTATGGCAAGCGCGAGGTTCGCCCGGGCCGCAAAATGGGCCACATCACCCGCGTCGCCCGGGACCTGGACTGACACCCTGCTTGGCTGCTTCCTGAGCGGCTGAACCCGGGCCAACGCTGCTCCGGCGGCCTCCACACCCGGCGCCGCCTTATGCGCCATGCGAGCTGCCTGAACCAAGCCGCGTCGTCGTGGCCAGCCTCAGCGCCTTGCCATATAGCGTCGCGCTTCCCGCACCTTGCAAGCAGATCAACTCCTGCGGCTCGTTGCGCTGGTGGGTGGGATGGCGGACGCACCGCTTGCAGGAACTGTAAAGCTGGGCTGAGGCGCGGCCGCACAAACGGCATCCAGGATCATGCGGACCCCGCCGCAGCGGAAAGAACGCTGCTGCGCCTTCACCAGGCGGCGCCGCACAAAAAAAGGGGCCGGCAATGCCGACCCCTCTCTCTTTTTCGTCTGACGACGAAGGTCTTACATGCCCGCGCCGGGGCCGTAGGTAACCTCCACGCGACGGTTCTGAACCTCGCGGACGCCGTCTGCGGTCGGCACGCGCGGGTTGCTCTCACCGAACGCCTCGGTGGTGATGACGCCACCCGGGATCGACTTCGACTCGAGGTACGACTTCACCGAGTCTGCGCGACGCTGCGACAGACCGACGTTGTACTGTGCCGAACCCGAACGGTCGGTGTAGCCGGCGACCATCACCTGGGCGTTGCCGCAGGTCTGGTACTGGGTCACGGCGTTGTCGAGGATCGACGCTGCCTCAGGCGTGATGTCCGACTTGTCCCACTCGAAGAAGACAATGAACGGACCCGGCGAGCACACCACTTCCGGCGG